>JACPJR010000009.1 GCA_016187565.1 Candidatus Woesearchaeota archaeon | reverse complement strand
TTCTTGTGTTTTTCCCTGCTTTGTCCACTTAAGGACAAGTTCTCTTGTTTGTAGGTTGATCATACAAACAAGAAAGCACAGCCCATATATAAACTATGCGTTACTTATGTCTTATACTACTAAGGAATAAACTTTATAAAAGAACCTCCATTTGCTCGCCCCATAAGTTAAGGGGGTGTTTTTATGACTGACGATGTAAATGGGGTAATGAGTGTTTTGGTATACGATCGAAACCACCAAGGAAGTAAACGACTTTCTGCAAATCTCACTACTCTTCGAACTGGATTAAATGGAACTGCTGCTCGTTTGGTCGGAGTGAACCGATATAATTCCCTTGCTAGTGATAGAGGAGCAGCAGATGCACTTTCAGAGAATCCTCTGCCTTACGGTGCTTTGGTCGTTGTAGGGGGATCGCTCGATGAAAGAGACGTTCTTGAACTAGCGGAATGTGCATTTTCCGAGACTGGTCTTGGTAGGGTCGTGTATTTACATGCCAAGGGAACACCACGTCAAGATCTTAGCGCTAGGGGTATGACGACATTTGAGCTACAAAGTAGAGATGGTTATCTCACCTCTCACGACGTAGAAAGTCTTGCTTCAATCCTTCAAAGCTATGTTACACCCTAACTTACTGACTTGTCCATCCACTACGAGCGTCTGCCCAGTAACATAATCGGCTTCATCAGAAACAAGATAATGAACTGCATGCGCAATATCAGAGGGCTGACCTTGTCGTTTCCAGGGTATAGCTTGTAAGGTCTGTTCAAGAAGCGGCTTGTCATCAACAATAAACTGAGTCATCGGTGTTTCGATTAATCCGGGAGCGATGGCATTGACATTGACTTTATAGGGAGCTAGTTCTAAAGCCATCTCTTTGGTAAAGGTAATAATACCACCTTTACTTGCACAATAAGCTGCTGCGCCAGGATAACCTATAATACCGGCAATAGATGCGATATTGACAATTTTTCCATAACGTCGTTGTATCATAACTCTTGCTGCTGCTTGCGAACAGAGAAAAATACTCTTGAGATTGACGGCAATAATCTTATCCCAGTCTTCTTCAGTATAGTCTAAAAACGGCTTGGCGAAAAAGATACCTGCGTTGTTAACGAGAATGTCTATTTTATGGAAATGTTCAACTGCACGATGGGTAAGTTGTTCGACAGAAGCCCTATTACTCACATCACAGGCAACAGGTAAGGTAAGAATCTTAAAGCGAGTGCCGATGTCATGGCATACAGCCTGACAATCATCATAACTAAGATCGCTCACCACTACTTGAGCACCTGCCTCTGCTAACCGCTCAGCTATTCCCTTCCCAATGCCTCTTCTGGCACCTGTAACAATCACAACCTTTCCTTTGAGATTAAACATCATATCCACCTCTTTTGACAACGAATAGAACAAACCGCTTTAAGAGGTTAAATCGAACTGAAACTTATTAATCTTTGCTTAACAATGGTGAATTAAAAGGATGAACACCTTAGAAATATCTAAAGAGTTTTCTAGTCGAAACTGATCTTGGAACCAGATGGTGGCATACCATTAGGAATCTCCTCCAAGTATTTGTCGTGCTCTTGTTTGTTTGTTGGTATCCCTTTTACTGCCGGAATACTCTCTTTAGTCTGCTCCAGAGAGTTTATATCGCTAACACGTTTAGATAACGTTGGTATCGTGACATAATTCAGCCCATCCCCACATACCCCCGAATAGGGCTCGGTTCGACACGTGACCTCCAGTTGTTTTTTAATTTCCTTCAGAACTTCTTCAAATGTAAGTTTTTCATACTCAAGGGGATTATTCCATTGCATCACACCAACCGCAGAATTTGCACCATTAAACAGAGCAAAATAATTTTGACGTTTTGGTTTTTTGATATAATTACCCCCTTTATCATGATGTTCTACATTATACAACTCTTTTTTTACGTTTCCAATGTTTTTATGAAAAAATAGGTGATATACTTGGGGTTGACCAAGGTCGTCAAACCCTGCAACATAAATGCCCGATTCATCAAGACATCTACGAGGCAACTCTTCATTATTAAGAAAAAAGAATAGCTTTTCTGCAATTATATCTACATTTGCATCATTGGAATCGACTGCCCGGGAAATGGCTTTGAACATGGGAGACCCATCAGCTCCATTAGCTAAACCGTGATAAGAACAAGCTACACGAGCAAAACGGACGAGTTTATCTCTCGAATAATTAGTTCCTTGGCTGAGAGAAGTAATTTTACGATCTGCAAACATAATAATGCCATCTTTGCAGGAAACTGTAATTGTAATTGTCATATTTGAAGTGTATCTTCGGTAGTTATTAATGTTTGTTTTGTAAATTATTCGACTATATTCTTATTAGAGATTTACTATTAACGCTTATTGAATAGAAACCTTACGTCTCTAAAGCTGCAGCATATCTCCGCTTTGCTGTATGATTTTTTGTTGTTTCATTTTCATGATAACTCTGGCGAGTTGTTCATGCTCAAATTCTTGTTGAAGGTCTCTTACGGAAAGTTGTTTCTTTTCGAGAAGTCGTTTTACTATTCTTCCTCTTACCCACCGATCAGACCCCTTAAAGGGAGATTGTGTGCTCAAGGGTTTAATGCCGGTTGTTTTTGTGGTAAGAACCAGGGCACCATAATCCATCAATGCATTGTGCCATAGTCGTGATTTTCTGTCTGGGATTAATTGGTACGCTAATGCCTGTAATGCAGCGAGTGATATCTCCTGTGAAAGTTTAAACTCATGAATAAGTACCCGACGAATATTAGTATCGAGGACGGCAACACGTTTATTGAAAGCAAATGCAAGAATTGCACGTGCCGTGTACGGACCAATCCCCGGTAGCGTTAAGAGAACCTCCTCTTTCTCGGGAATCCTACCATCATGACGAGCAACAATAGCCTGTGCACATTGATGAAGGTTTAATACACGTGAATTATAGCCAAGTCCAGACCACAATCGCAAGATCTCTTCTTTCGGTGCCTCTGCAAGCATATGGATGTTCGGAAACCGTTGCATCCACTGCTGATAGTAGGGGATAACACGATCAACCTGGGTTTGCTGTAACATGATTTCAGAAACAAGGATAGGATAAGCATCGATTGTATGCCGCCAGGGCAAATCTCGCTGATACTGTTCGTACCATGACAAGATTTTTTGCTGAAATGCCTGAATTTTTGCTTCACTAACCATCTCGTGTAAGAGAACAAGGAAGTCTATAAATATTTCGTTCTTAGTGGAAGATATGCACAACTGTTGCATAACATTTATTAAGCCACCGCCATTACTTGGATTGGTTGCAATTCCACTAGGGAGGTGCAAGATGACGATAAAAAAACAAGGACCAGGTAGTAGTCCAATAGTTAACGAAGAAAAAGCAATAAATAAAAAAGATTATATTCTGCCGGATATGCCCATTGGAGAGGTTGTGCAGAAATATCCCCAGGTAGCTTTAGTGTTCTTAAAATACGGTCTTCATTGTATTGGTTGTCATGGTTCTTACTGGGAAACCGTCGAACAAGGTGCAAAGGGTCATGGGATGGATGACGAAACCTTTGCCATGCTCTTAAAAGAAGCAAATGAAAGCGCAGCAGAAGCAGAGGCACAATTTACAAGTGCTGAAGATCCTGATAATCCTGTGTACCTTAGTTCCAATGCCATCACTAAGGTAAAGGAACTCATGGAAAAAGAAGGAAAAGCAGACAACTTTTTGCGTATTGAGGTTGTTCAAGGCGGATGTGCAGGCATGAGTTACAGTTTTGGCATCGATGATCAGCAACAAGCAGAGGATATGCTGATCGAAAGAGATGGATTAAAAATTCTTATCGACAAGAAAACCATCAGCCTTATTCGAGGGTCACGCATCGACTATTTAGAAACCCTTCAAGGATCAGGTTTCAAGATCGACAATCCAAACATTACCAAGAGCTGTGGTTGCGGCAACTCATTTGCCTAGGTTGTTTTCAACTATACCACAAAATGCTTTTATAGAAACACGTATTAGCATGCCCCATGGTAGGATTATTATTTTTCCTTTCTGCATTCCTCGCAGAGATTGTTGGCACTCTTGCTGGATTCGGCTCTTCAACCATATTTCTACCTCTTGCCTTATTTTTTGTTGATTTCAAAACTGCCCTTATTCTTGTGGCTTTTTTCCATATCTTTGGTAATCTTGGGAGAATAACCTTTTTCAGGCATGGGCTAGATAAAAAACTCATACTGATTTTTGGTGTGCCTAGCGTCCTCTTGACCGTACTCGGTGCTTTGTTAGTCAACTATACGCCACAAGAGATGTTAAAATTAGTTTTGGGTGTCTTTCTATTGATATTTTCTCTTGTCTCGTTAATAAAACCGGGCTTCATCTTCAACCCTTCAAAGAGAAATGCAATTCTTGGTGGAGCATTATCTGGGTTCTTGGCAGGCCTAATCGGTACTGGTGGTGCTTTACGGGGAGCATTCCTCACTGCCTTTAGCTTAAAAAAAGAGGTTTATATCGCAACTGCCGCAGCTATTGCACTTGCCGTCGATCTTACGAGAATTCCTATCTATTTCCGAAGTGGATTTCTGGACCCATCCTTTTATGTGTACATCCCATTGCTGTTCCTCATTGCCATTACTGGTTCTTATATTGGCAAACTCATTGTTGATAAAATCCCCCAAAACGTATTTAGAAAAGTTGTGCTCGGAGTAATTGCTATCATCAGTTTGAAATTGATCTATGATGGAATGTTGTTATTTCTCTGAGATTCTTCAATGAAAGAAAAAAGAAAGAAAATAAAAAATGTTAGGCTCTTTGTTTTCTCCAATATTGCTTAACTCTATCGAAGCCAGGTTTCCCAGGATAGAATTCTGCAAGAACAACTCTTCTGACATCACGAAAGTAATGTCCTGGGCCAATGACATGACCATTTTGTCCTTCGCTACTGTTCCATCCACCACCATGCCACGCTCCCAATTCTGGTGATGCATCTCGAATTCTATCGGACAAATCATAGGGGATTTCAGCAATGAGAGGTTCGCCATACAATTCCCTCATTCGACCAACAATTCCATCAGGAACTCGTCTCTCGTAATGAGCTCCCCTCATTAGTCCAGCAATAAAATCAAATTCTTGCCTTGATTGTGGATTTGCGTAGCTCATGTTTATCTCCTCCAATAGTTTAAAGTCTATCGACTCTCTTCATTAGGTTTCATTATCGGTATAGAAGTTTGCACCATTAATCATGATCACAAACAGACAGATGACCTATAGGTTTACCAGACCAAAGTCAACTCTCCATTCAAAATCATCTTTTTGATTAAGAAGAGCAAACTATATCAATGCAGAAGTAGTACGTGTAGTCGTGAGAGAAAGAGAACTATCAAAATAAAGGTTCAATTTTCCATACAGGTAAATTTCTCTCATAGAGATCTGAAAGTATAACTCGTATTTAAAACTTCCTAAATTTGTCACTGAACAGTGGGTTTTTAATACGTCGTTGCATTACTCTGAAGTTTTCTTTGGATTTCTATATTGCTTCCATAAAAAATAGCTAACTCCTGCTACAAACAAGATAAAGACAGCCACGCTAAAGGGCTGTGCATACTCCCATGCAATAAGTTTATCCTGCCATGCATAGAAATAGCTGCGTGTATTAAAGATGTCCCACGTATTAACGACTGAAGTTCCCTGGTAAATGATGACAACGATCCCAATGATTAAGAGAAAGATACCTGCAATAAGGTTCGTAGAATGCACGTAATATTTCTTTTCGTCGATAGAAAAGGTAAAGAGTTTTCCTTTGATGAAACGGCTATTGGCAAGATTAAAGCGATCGTAGAAGATCGAAATGAGAAACAACGGCACAAGATTACCCAATGAATAGAAAAATAAGAGTGTACCTGAATACCACGGATCATGGAGGATTGCACCAATTCCCAAAATGCTGACAAGAATAGGACCAACACAGGCTGACCATCCTAAAGCATAGGATGTACCAAACAAAAAGATCCCCGGTACGTCATTAGTCAGTTTACGGGTAGGAGTAAAGAATGAAGAAAATCCCTTTCCTAAGAGGGTCATAATCCCTAAACTAATCAACAATATTCCTGCAAGGGTCATCAACCAAGGCTCTTGAAGGATTGCTAATGACTGCTGGCCAAGAAAACCTGCAATAACACCCATTGTAGTAAACACCAAGGAAAACCCTAAAAAAAACACAAGGGTCATCTTCGTGATGTTCTGTTTTTCTTTAAAGGTGTACGAGAAGTACGCAGGAATAAATGGCAAAATACACGGTGATAAAATACCAAGCATGCCCGCGACAAACGCGATAAAGAAGGATATCTTCAAAGCAAAGGCTTCTGTGCTTTCTTGATTATACTCGAGTATTTTTTGAAGTCCTATGGGAAGAGGAGATGCTGCAGAGACAACAGAAATGAAGAGCAAGCTAAGAAATGTCAAAAGTAAACAAAGAAAAAAAATACGCTGTTTGATTTCTTTCATGTCTTCTCCCTATTCGTAATTATCCAAGTTGCTGGTTTATCCTGCCTCATTCTACAATAAGGGTTCCACGCATGTCACCATGACCCTTTCCACAAGGGACAGAACAGACATAGGAAAAGGTTCCTTCCTTATCAGCAACAAAACTTGCATCAACAACCTGGCCAGGCTCTAAACGCTCTTGAATACCAAAGGCTGACAACCAAAAGCCATGAGCAACATCCTCACTTTCTAAATGAAGAATGATCGTATCTCCTCGACGGACACGAATAGTCCTTGGCTCGAATTCCCAGCTTCTTGCTTTGACATCGATTTCTACGGTATTCCCTGAAGACATATTCTCATTATCGTCGGGAGTTTCCTCTGGTTGTTCTTCCGGTTCTTGTTCTACTTCTTGTTCATCATCCTGTCCTTGCTCTTCCTGTTGTTGATTCTGTTCTGGAGAAGGAAGTTCAACAACCTGTTGCTCAGAATTACCTTCCGGTTTTGGTGTTGCTTTTTGCATATCGTCGTTACTGCCGCACCCAGCAAGAACTAAAAGTATCGTTCCTAAAAACAAAACAACTATTCCCAGTTTCATGTTCATGGTCCCACCTCACTCATTCTAGAGGACAGCCACTTAAAAGACCCAATTGCTTTAAAGGTAATGTTCCACTAACTCTACCATCAGGAAGTTCCCAGGTTGGGTATGACGTGATACCTGCTTCTTCACAATAGGGTGTCTGCCCGTTTCCATCAGGAAGAGAGCACTCGATATAGGGAACCTTATTCCAGCTGTCTCCAAAAAGTTCCTTTTGATCCTGGCAATGGGAACACCAGAATGCACCATACATGGTAACATTTTTCTCGGCAAGACACGCAGCAAATGAATCATAGTTTTTTGAGGTACATCCTGCAATAATAAGAACTGATCCGATCACAAGGACCATTCCCATAAGCTTTAGACGTATATCTTTCTTGTTTGATTTCATCTGCAAGGTAAGTAAGTATTCTCAGCGAAGATCCCTAGACCCCTAGGAATTAACCACTGCACTATTGACAACATCCTTGTAGGGCTGCTGTGCAATTTCAACACTGCGGAATACATAACTACCATCTTCTTCTATTGAACCAACACTTTGCCATGCCCTAACAAGGGTAGGATACTCCTGCATATCGCCTTGCATGATAATGGTTGGTAGTTTTTCGATCTTATAATCAGTAATGAATTTCTGTCCTTCAGTGCTGGAAGCATTGATCATTTCTTGCTTTGAAAGAGCAAGGTTCATACGCTGAAGTACGGGTAAATGAAATGTTATTGGATTATAACATTCAGTACAGGTTTCATCCTGCAAAAAGAAAACTGAAACCTGTCCTTTAACTCTTTGCTCAGAAACCCCGTAGTAAGGTATGCCGATAAGCCTCATGACGAGTGAGCCATCCTCTTCTATCGAGCCTACCTGTGGCCAAAGAGAAACAAAATCACTATACACACCTGCCTCTTTATCTAAAATAACCGTTGGCAACTTCGTGATATTATATCGATCAATCAAGGTTTGACCCCTTCCGCTATCAGCATCAACAACCTCTTGATCAGCAAAGACCAATCCAAGGGTGCTGTACTCCCGAATAATCGGAGAAAGATCGTAACACTCAGTACAATTTGTTTTACGAAGATGGACTAAAGAAATCTTTCCTCGAACTTGATAATTGTTTGTTTCAACATAGGGAGGCCGAAGTGCCGTAAAGACGTATGATCCTTTTTTTTCTTCTCCAACATTTGTCAAGGTAGCCAGAAGTGAAGAGGATTTATTCAGTTCTCCAGAGATGATGGCGGTAGGTAGCTTTGTAAGACTATAGGTTTCAACAATAGCCTGTCCTTCAGTAGTGTTGTAATCAAACGTTCGCTGTTTGGTGATATTGGCACCAGCGGATTCAAGTAATGCTGTAACCGTCGTAATATCATAACACTCAGGACAAGAGGAAACAGATACAATGGTAACCTCTATTTCAGGTGCTCGCATTTCTTCTTTAAGTTCTGTTAAGCGTTGATCAATTGCACCGCCAAAAGCGTTTATCTGAAAGAGGTTAATAAGAGCAAACACGATAAGAGCAATGCCCAGTCCCCAGTACATTTTTGTGTACAACGAATTATCTTTTGCGGTATGCTCATGTTGATGATGGTGATGGTGTTTTTCTGTATGATGGTCAGTTTCATGAAGTTCTTTTTCTTGTTCTTGACTTTTGTTTTCGTCTTCCATATTTCCCCCTCTGCTTTGCTCACCTAAGTGAAAGATTCTAGAGTACACTTCTTTTCATAAAATAGTTCTATTTGTCTATAACTATTACAATAAACAAATTTTCCTAACTATAATAGAGGATAATAGTTGTTAATATGTTTTTTCCTCTATTATATACTAGAAAACCTAACAAATAATATTAAAAATTTAGGTTTTCTATTATAAGTCGACTTCTAGGTTTTTAAACGATAAAAGCTAACATCCACCAACCATTTGAGGCAGATTCTGGATATTACTTGGTAATTTTTGGACATTACCATTAGCTCCAGAGGCAGAGGGCGTAACACCGGTCTTTGTACCTACGGTCAAACTCCCTTCAGATACCTTTGCTTTCAAGGTATACAATTGAAATGCCTGGGCTACCGACAGCACAATCAAGACGCTTAAGATAATGGCAACCAAGGTTGTTTGTTTCATAATTTCATCCTCCTTCGGTAAATTCAAATTATTTTTGAAATTTATTTGAAATTTCGTTGGCTGAATTGTTCTGTTTTTATTAGGAGTACCTACATCCGGTTAGTTCGGCTAAACGGTCAAAGGACTGGACAGTTTCATATACTTCGCCATTAATAACCCATGTTGGACGAACACGGAGTCCTGTTTTTACTTCATAATTGACATACTTGAATGATTTACCAAACATGTCCTTTTGTGCTCGAGTATAAGGACACCAATCCTCACCATACATAATAGCTCCTTTCTCGGCCAAACACTTTGCAAACTCATCGTACTTGCCTGGTGAAAGCATACTATAGACAACAGCTGCAACAAGGGCAATGATAGCAACAACCACAATGATCATGATCTTCTGTTTTCGTTTTGTTTGTTCCTGATTCAGCTTGCTGAGTCGTTCTTCACGATCTTGTGCTGCCTGCTGGCTCTGTGCTTGCTGCCGCTCAAGGACATTTTTAGGAACGTGTTGCATGTCGCCTCTTTATTCTTCTTTCTTTAGATTCTTTGAAGAGGGGATATATATCGGGATAAATATCCCATTACGCGGTTAACCGCATCCTCCTCCTACTGGTCCAGGGGGTGGTGGTGTCGATCCTCCGCCTGAAGAACATCCGACAAGGACGGCAACAAGGATAACAAGAAGTGCCATAACCACCATGGGCTTATACTGCCAATACAACAACTGTACATCCTCTTTTAAGGTCATTTTAACATCCTCCTACCATGCTTGGTATATTTTCGAGAACGGTTGAAGCGCCTCCACCTCCCAAAGAAGCACCTAATTCAATCATGTTCTTTGGAAAGAATACTGTTTTCCATTGCATAACTTCACGTAATATTTCTCCGTCCGAATAATCAGTATAGGCTGAAAGGTAAAGCGCTACACTTAACAATGCCGGGTTATGTTGACATCCGCATCGTGAATTCCCTTTTTCATCAATGCCAATCGGACCAACACCACAGCAATATTCGCAGGAGATCCCCACGGGCTTTGTTGCAAGGCTTAAAAAGCGCTGCCAGCCTTCAGGATTGTTTGCCTTTACTTCGGCAGATAACGGCGTATACATTTTTGAAAGGGCGTCTAAGGCCGCAACCGGATCGTCATAACTTACTCCTAATTCTGCTCCATATTCTGGAGTTCCGGTAGGAAACATAGCAGCCATAGCATCATCAGCACTTGCAAACTCTTGAACAGGGAATACTGCAGCAACCGTATGTGCTGTTGATTTTAATTCGTTCACATCAATAGTTGCCAGATCGCTGCTGCCAGAACTTCCCGATCGTTTATGGGAACTAGTCCCACTGATCATGCCTGAAAGAGCACTGACCTGGATCTGATTGACTAAGAGAAGTACGACAGCTAAGACCATGAGACCTAAAATTGGCTTGCTTAAGAGATTATCTTTTGAGGGTTTATGATGATGCTTAACCTCGGTTTGTTCTTCCATAGTTGGACCTCCATAGTTAGGTTAACAAAGCGTTTATTGACAAATTACGTCCCCTGATATGTACCCATTACTAAAACAGGTAAAATCACTGCCCGTATATAAATCTTCTGGATCAGTGAGGCTGCTATCGAGAGGAAACTTCCTGTTCCTTATCCTTTTGAGAAGGCCGAACAATTATATAAAAGAGAAGAAAAAACAGGGAAAAAATAGGGAAACCTTATAAAGCAGTTCGTTTTGTTTTACGTAGTCTAGTGTTAACCAGAAAATTCGGTCATCAACTGCGTAATGGAATACCATGCTTGAGAACATCAACACCTTTGTGAGAAACAATAAGCTACTGGTCATTGTTCTTTTTGCATTAGTAGTCGTAGGGATCGTTATTCTTCTCAGCTTACTCTCTTTTGCACGCATTGAAACCTTTATTATTAGCCAGGTTGGGCAACAACAGCTTACCGAAACACGATTTGTAGCAAATCAAATGGAGAATCATATCTTTGCTGTCCAGGATGAATTAGTAACCTTAACAAAATTTCCTGAGATTAGTTCGCTAACCCTTGAAAATTGCCAGCAAACAAGACCAATTCATGAACAGCTTGGAGGAAAATTAACCGTACTTTTAAAAGCCGATCCTTCGGGCAATGTTATCGCCTGTAGTTCCTCACGCTTTTCTAGTTACGTGGATGTTAATATTGCAAATAAGGATTTTTTCCTCATCCCAAAAACAACCAATGTTCCCTATATCACCTCAAGTAGCGTTGGATCTGCCTATCAGATCATTGTTGCAGCGCCGCTTTTTGCAACGACCGAATATACACCTTATCCTAATTTTATTGGTGAATTTAAAGGGTTACTCTTTACGATATTTGATGTCCAAAATCTCTTTAGCCTTTATCTTGAAAATATAGTAAGCGAAAAAAACCGTTTTTTTCTTTTGGTAAATCCTACAACTGAGGAAACGCTTCTCAAGAGCCGAGGCATTCTTGATTATACAGAGATCCAATCACGCATGACTTTGAAAGGAAATCAATCCATCACCATCGTCTCCTTTCCAGGCCTCAATAAGGTAATCGTGACCAATGCAGACTTCATTGTTGGCAAAGATAAATGGAGACTAATCATGATAACACCGGTAGATAGCTTGAATGCAGAGATAAACACGCTGAAAAGAGGATACCTCATCAGCCTGGGTTTGGTAACCGGCATTATCCTCATCGTGTTATTTGCAGCGATAGCCGTTTATCGTTCAAAAGAAAATGTCCAACGCCAACTTGATAAAGCACAGGTTACACTTGAAAAATTAGGGGTACAGATTGACGCAGAGGATGCGACCTATAACCAGGCAGATGTTATCCTTGAGTCTGGAAAAATCTATTTAATCAGCGATGATGAAGAAAACCATGCGCATGAGCTGTTTATTGGTACGCTCAATCGTGGCTTTGTTGGCCTTGCCCTTGTACGTGAAGATCCGCGACAATTAAGAAAAAAATACAACCTCCATAAAACGCCCTTTATCTGGCTAACAAAAGAGAAGGTTACCGGAATACCCTGTGAACATAATATCCAAACACTTTCTCGACTCATTGCAGAATTTTTGGCAAAAACAAAACAAGGCATTGTGCTTATTGACAGGATAGATTACCTTTTCTTTACCAATAGCCCTGAAACCGTAGTACGCGAGATTCAATCGCTCCATGATACGGTGAGTGGAACCGGGCACATCATTATCATAACGCTTCAGCCAGAGCTGCTCTCATCTTCACAAAAAAAAGCAATCGAGATGGAAACTGTTGATCTCTACGGGAAACATCTCCGCAAAAGAACAGAATTAACAGACATTGAAATGAACATACTCCGGTTTATTAATGAAAGAAACGTCATGAACAAACTCGTATCATATAGAGACATTACTGAGACTTTCCATATTACGAAACCAACAACACGAGCAAAGATGAGACATCTTGTTGAAATCGGTCTTGTTCTGGTCGATCAAAAAGGCCGTTTTAAATCTATCAAGATTACCTCTGCGGGAAGAAAAATCTTGAGCTATACTGAAGGTCAACATTCATAGATTTAATAGGTTCACAGACTTTCCCTATTTTTGCACTAACATTTCTCATGATTTTTATATCTGGATAGCTCAAGAATCATTGACCGGCTGGGCACACCACCGAGTATTCATTGCTGCCATATCGCCCCTTTTACAGTAATTAAGGATACTCGCCGTGGTTACCCGGCCATGGGTCATTTTAAACAAAAAGAAAAAATAGTTGAGGAAATAGTTGAGGTTTTGATTATATAGCAAAAGACACAAATGTTTAGACAAAATAAGATTGGCTTTTGCTCCCTCAAAAATGTCGTACATTTTTGGGGCACAGAAAATCCATAAGGCTTTTCTCGTGTATTACGAAAAGACTACATTGTCTAATGATTTATGTCTTTGAGTATAGTAAAAATGTTTGGAGGGGAGTGAGATGAACGCCGCACGCATTCTATTGGTGGTTATGGTTGTGACGCTCTTTGCAACTGTTACCAACAGTTATATGATGTACCATGTATCAGAGAAGCTCAATAACTTGAATGTTGAGCTCATGGGGCAACCGCAAGGGCAGGGAGATAGAAAAATTGTTGGAGAAAATATTCCCAAGAGAGAAGTAAGTGCTGATGATGACGCAGCAAAAGGATCTTCAAAAGCTCCGATCACGATTATTGAATTCAGTGATTTTCAGTGCCCTTACTGTGGGCGATTCTATGCTGAAACCTTGCCCTTAATCAAAGAAAAATATATTGATACCGGAAAGGTTCAATTTGTCTATCGAGATTTTCCTCTAGGATTTCACCAACACGCACAGAAAGCTGCAGAGGCCGCTGAATGTGCAGGAGAACAAGAAAAATATTGGGAATACCATAATCTTCTCTTTGAAAACCAGAATGCCTTGGACACAACCAGCTTGAAAGCCTATGCAAAGCAATTGGGACTCAACACTGGAGAATTCAACCAATGTCTCGATGAAGGAAAAATGACTGCAGAAGTCCAAAACGATTTCGAACAGGGTTCACGTTACGGTGTTACAGGAACGCCTGCCTTTTTCATCAATGGCGTAGAGATTGTTGGAGCTCAGCCTTATGCAGCCTTTGAACAAATCATCGAACAGGAACTCCAATAAGCCTAACACGGACAACAAGAGATTTATACCAACAAGGGTTTACTAAACTTTAAATAGAGGCATTAATAAACCTCACATAGGATCTTCGCTACAATTATGTACGGGAGGAACAATGGTCTTATGTTTGGTTGCTTTACCGGTATTTGCCATTCTGGGTATCTTCAGTGTACGCTATCGAAGATTAACCAAGGATGCAGTTGCATGTCTCTTCAATACCGTCACTCTACGAAAATGTAAAAGTGGATTGGACGACCGTATTAAGGCAGAGATTACCGGGAGAGTTATTTCATTTTCCCCTCAGACTGCTCGCTGGATATATGCTCATTATAAACTACTCTCCTGGCTGATGTTGACTCTTTTTGTCGCCAGTTTGGCAGGGAGTATCGTGGGCATCTATAACTACGTCCAGTATGGCAACTGTAATGGGCCCGAATCAACAGGGTTCTGTGTCTTTGATCCCACGGGAAGTAATAGTAAAATTGCAGAGGCTGAAATTGAAATGCCAACAGAAATAGTGTATCCAACCTTAGAGCCGGATGATCCTATCATCGGTAATCCTCATGCGGAGTTAACAATCATTGAGTTTGGTTGTTATGCCTGTCCCTATACCAAAAAAGCAGAACCTATTGTCAAAGAGGTCTTAGAGCACTATGATGGAAAAGTAAATCTTCAGTTTAAAACATTTTATATTCCCACCCATAACTGGAGTTACCAATCTGCATTGGCAGCGAATTGTGCCCAAGAGCAGGGAGCATATGAGATCTATCATACCATGCTGTTTACCTACCAGGAATGGTTAAACACAACTACCTTGCTCGATATTGCACGAAATGTTGGGCTAAACCTTACGCAATTCAGCGACTGTTTGGCATCTGAAAAGTACAAAAACGAAGTCAATGCAGATGCACTTGCTGGGTGGAATGCCGCTGTTCCTGGAACACCGACATTCTTCATTAACCATGAGAAGATCGTTGGTCCAAAACCATTCAAAACATTTACTAAGGTTATTGATGAAGAATTAAAGAAAAAGAACTAGAAAAAAACATGACGCTCTTTTCCTCTACTGGCTATAATGTTGAGAAATTACGGCAGGATTTTCCTATTCTCGGGAAGCCAGTTATTTATTTTGATAATGCCTGCATGTCTCTAAAACCTCAACAGGTCATTGACAAGCTCACCAGTTATTATACTGAACACACTGCATGTGCAGGAAGAAGCTCTCACGCATTTGCCACTAAGGTTGAGGACGAAGTTACGGGAGCACGGCGCAACGTAAAAAAGTTTATCAATGCCAAACATGATGAAGAAATTATTTTTACCCGAAACACCACCGAGGGGATTAATCTTGTTGCAAACTGTTGTGGACTTACGAAAAACGACCGTGTTATCATCAGCGACAAAGAACATAATTCTAATCTTATTCCCTGGCTGAAACAGGCAAAAAAAGGTATTACCGTAGTAGCTGTTACGAGTAATCCTGATAACACCTTTAATCTCGAACGCTTTGCAGAAGCATTTACCCAAACAACAAAATTGGTGTCTATTGTCCATACTTCAAACTTAGATGGTGTTACCAATCCCATTAAAGAAATTGCAAAGATTGCTCATGAGCATGATGCACTTGTCCTTGTCGATGGCGCCCAGAGCGTTCCCAGTCAACCCGTAGATGTGCAAACGTTAAAGGTTGATTTTCTCTCTTTTTCCGGTCATAAGATGTGTGGACCAACAGGAACTGGTGCGCTCTATGGAAAGAAAGCTGCACTAGAACAACTCGATCAGTTTTTGGTGGGTGGTGAAACGGTTATCGATGCAACCTATACTGATTACCAAAAAGAAGAAGTTCCCATGCGATTTGAAGCTGGACTTCAGGATTATGCAGGTATCCTTGGCCTTGGTGAAGCATGTACCTACCTCAAAAAAATAGGCCTTGAAAAGATAGCCAAACATGAACTCATGCTCAACAAATTAATGAGTGAGGAGCTTCTCCAACACAAAAAAGTACAACTTATTGGCCCTCAAGAGGCTGCTCAACGAGGAGGCATCTTTTCCTTTAATATAGCTGGTGTAGACCCCCACCATGTTGCACAGATGCTTGATGTTTCAAAGCACATCATGACACGAAGCGGAGCCCATTGCGTTCATAGTTGGTTCAACAAACACCAGATGAAGGGAAGCGTCCGTGCCTCAGTCTACTTCTACAATACTCCTGAAGAAGTTGCTGTATTTGTCGATCAGGTAAAGAAGATCGCACGATTGTGAGTGTATGCTATTGCAGACTGAGATAAGTGCCAATACCTAGGACGCAAATTTCAGCACATTATTTTGTCCGTAAGTGCCTGGGTTCGTCGACGTGGCCTATCCGCCGTGTTCATCGTGGTCATGATGCTCTTCCTCTCCTGGTTCACCAAGACCGTGTGGATTCAAATAGTCCACATGCGCTGCATGATCCTCAACAGACTCTCCTTCATAAAATGCGGTCACAAGTATATTGTACCCCAAGACCGTTTCGACTGGTTGATACGTAATACTGAGTTTGTAATTACTCTCCGTTTCATGACCGCCATGACCATGAATTTCCCCGGTACTTGTACCGCTGTGGATGTCGGTTGTTGAACTATGGGTTTCATGACCACTAGTACCTAAGAGGTGTGTTGCAGATTCCTCTCCATCGTGGTGATGAGAGCTCAAGGATTCTTCTGCAATCTGCTGAGGGTGATGATCTTCCATTTGGTTAAGAAGTCTTGCATGATGCTCTTCGCTGCTCCCTGGAAAAGAATTTTCCATCAGAGTATTTAATTCTAGTGAAAATGGCGAGACATAATGAAAAACCCCTCCATCAATACCATTAACGACAACATCTGTGCTAACCATACTAAAATCATTACTCGCCCTAATCCTCGTCAGAAGATTTTCTCCAGACAATGCTAAGGTTTCTTTCGCCTCAAGCATCACGCTTCCAGGATAGGCCTTGTCATCATAGTAAAGCCCCGTTGTACCTTCTAGGGTATAATCTTCTGCATTCACATCAAACTTCCAGCCACCTTCTGCCCGTATGAACTGTTCGCTAATTGAAAGTTCGTTGGCAAATCCTTCTCTCGCCTTGAAGTGATAATCCCTTCCAGAACTATCTGTTGTTACTATTTCTCCCTCAGCAGTTCGAATGGTGTGTTGGTGAGAGTCGTGATGGCCTTCAGTAAGCGTTCCATGCGGATTAAGTAAGAAAGAGCCTCCATTCCATGGTGGAATGAAAACATTAGTAATGCCATACATCTCGGTAGTGTAACTCCCATCTGACTCAAGGTCTATCTGCTTTCCCGATTCTATCTCAAGGTAATATCCAGGAAAGTTCCCAAGTGTTACTCGTGTAGGTATTCCTACACCACTACCGGCTTCAACCGCGCTAGCGGTAATTGTTACTCCCTGACCACTACGAGAGGGATACTGAAAATATGTCCCCGCAGGCTGGATGCGTACATCATGAACAATTGTCGGCACCTCTTCAGTTGCATAGCCTGAAAATCCGTTCACTTCCCGACGGACATTGATAACATTGGAGACTTCTATTCCATTGACCTTCCCTATTCCTTCAATAGAAATTGAACCTGAGCGTGAAAAGATTCCATGCTCAATGGTCAGCCCATTTATATTTCCTGACTCTACAAAAACTTCTCCCTCCTTAAATTGTGCTTTTCCCTCAAAAATGGTTCCATCGGGTAATGAGACGTAGCCATTAATAGCCCCTTCATAATCTTCAGGGATTGTTCCTGAGATGATTTCATTATCTTCATTAACCTCGTACTCTGCTCCATAAGTGTCAGCAATCGTGTACAGAGTAACAAGAACTATGACAAAAATGAGACCATAAAGAGGATTTTTCATGGTATCACCTTAACCACAAACATTGCCTCGGTCTGGGCTAATGAATCATTAACGCCAAAAGTAATGGTGTAATTTCCTAATGCGTGTGGGGTCCACGTAATCTCCCCTGTTGCTTCTGCCATAGTTACTCCTTCAGGCGCATCCACAACATAAAAGGTGAGTTGAGTGCTTTCTTCATCGTAGGTATACGGGGTATAATGCAGCGACTGAAAGTAAACCACGGTTTGATTGCGTACAATGACAACAGGAGGACGATTTGTTCCTTCAATATGAAACCGTAAGAACATCGAGTTTGTTACATTACGTGAAGTGGTAACGGTTAAGAGTGCAACGTGATCGCCTTTATGGAAGGTGGTTGGAATGAAGTGAATAATTCCCGTCTTGTTATCTATCGAAAACAGGGGGCTTTGGAGACCATAAAAGAGGTCGCCCCCTTCAGGATCATTCGCAAGAACTTCATAATGGAAAGTTTCACCAACCGTCCCCTCAAGAAGAGGGACTGGCTGAATTCTTGGAGATACTGGAACACCCATCGGCAATGTTTTTGCTGCAAAAAGAAAATAGTATGGCTTTCCTTTGATTCGAGCATTATCTTCCCTAAGAAGATAAATCACCGTATCATTGTCATACAACAGATAGTCTATAAATGACACATTCTGTTGGAGCAAGAGATAATTATCAATCAATGATGGATGCTGTGCAGTTGCGTTTAGTATGGCAGAAACGGTTGTGAAGATGTCATAAAATTCTACAGGAAGCGCAAGAGTAAAACGATCACGGTCTTGGACATTCTGCCCCTTTGTTACCGAGAGATCCCATTGGGTTACCAAAGATACTTCTTTTGTACTGATCGTCACGCGCGTCTTGCTCTGGTTAGCAGCAGTAACCTGAACCTCGGGAAGAATACTAAAATTCGTACAAATCTCAAGGTTACTATCAATATATTGCGCGAGCTCTGCCTCTATCACCGAAAGTTCTGGCATTCTCACTTCACCATTATAGTAGAGGTATGTCGTATTATACGTTGGTGTGGAGAGATAATTAAGATTAAGGGAAAGATACCCCCCTTGGATTCCTAAACGTGTTAATCCTTCCTCCCCGATGGTCTTTAGACAACTAAGGACATATTGATTGACAGCATCGGTTGCTGTAGATAATTCTGCCTGTACCGGAAGAACTTCTTTTTGCTTTTCAGAATTAAGACCACGAATGATCAGGAAAAAAGCAAGTGAACTCAGAAGAAGAAAGCCAAGAATAATAAAGAGAGTAACTTGGCCTTTTTTGTCGTGATGCATTACTCAGGAAAGAGAGAAGCTTCTATTTAAAGATATTGACTTTTTGAGGGCAAGCAACAAAGTAGATTTAAATAGTCAACCTTTATTTCTCAAGACGACGGGGCTGTAGTGCAACCTGGCTAACACTCAGCGTTCGGGTTATCAACGGAAAACGCTGCAATCTGGGTTCGAAATGAAAGAGATCATTCAACGAAAGTCCCAGCAGCCCCAGTTTTCTTTCCCATGTTCTATATCCACCCACCCCTTAAAATAGTAACTCAAAAACATTTCGTCTGTGAGAATTCAAGGTTGAACAAGAAAGAAGTTTTAGGACACACTCAGCAATTTAATCATTCTTCTTAATCGGAACTTGCAAAAAAATCAATACATTAATTAAATCCAAGACCCTGTTGTTCAATCATGACAAGACGAATCGTTTTTTTAGATAGAGATGGAACGGTTAATGAGGAGCCAGAGGATGAAATTGTAGATTCAGTACAAAAAGTTCGATTATTGCCAAATACTATCCCTGCATTGAAATTGCTTGTAGATAATAAATTCAGGTTATTTATTATCACAAATCAAATAGGAATAAGTAAAGGGAGACTTACCATTAAACAGTTTCACGAAATCAATAATTACATTCTTCGACAATTAGAAACTGAAGGGATATCTATAGAAGATACTTTCTGTTGTCCCCATGGACATCAAGACAATTGTAATTGCAGAAAACCAAAATCCGGAATGTTTGAAGCAGCAAAACAAAAATATAGATTAAATCTTAAAGGGTCCTATGTCATCGGAGATAGACAATCTGATATTCAAGTTGGAAAATGTGTTGGAAGTAAAACAATATTCGTATTAACAGGAAAACACTTATCTCCTGAAACAATAAAGCCCGATTTCATTGCTAAAGATTTATTAGATGCTGTAAAATACATTCTTAGTCATTATAGCAAAGGGCACTAATAACCGTAACTTTATGTCCTTTGCTTATTAGGAAAAGACATACAAATTATTACGAAAATTAATGTATTTTCCTATAGTTTGTATATCTCTTACTTCACTGTAATGATTCTTACGCGCCGTATTTCAACCTCTCCGCTCGTTTCACTCTCGCCCCAACCACGCTGCGTTCTCCCCATAATGACGGAAGGAAACGTTCTGGGCTTTATTCAGTGAAATACTGATATAATATACAACCTAAAGTAGATAGTGGTCCAACAACAGTTAATGTTGCTAAAACCGGATGTTCATGTACGCATGTTCTTAATTGCGTAGAATAACCGAATTGATTTCTTAATTTTCGAGTATCGATACCTAATGCCCTTCCTGCCAAAAATCCTTCTAAATTGGTATTGTGAAAACGATAAATTTGTTCTAATTCAACTCTTGAGGTTTCTCTCAGTTCAATATCAGGTATACTGGGTTCTGGTGGTGCTGGACCCGGGTCTGAACCCCCACCGCCGGGATAACTCTGCCCCATGGTATAATAAGAATATCCAGTATCATATTCAGCTAGTCTTTTAGTATAATCTTGCCATTCGGTAGAGCTCTCGTCTGGTTTCTTTTCGGCATTACGATAGGTATATTGCAAGAGTCCTATTCTTTTGAAGAGGGCATTTTTATACTTTTTACTTAAATCTCTGGATTCTCAAAGGCAAAACCATCTTCCATAAATGCTTCTGTTTTTGGAGATTGTTTAAGTTTTTTGTAAACGGAAATCAACGCACCATTGGTCAGGGCCATGGAGGAAAACACTCAGGGTAGCTATGAACAATCCGAAGTCACGAACAGCAATGTCATTGTAACCAAGTCCAAGCATAATAACCAAAAGATGTCCCATTAAGAGAAGCGCAACGATACGCGTCAATAACCCTAGCAAAAGCATGCCTCCAAGAATGATCTCAATAATGCCATTACCCATGATAATGAGATGAGGGGTAAGCGGAAGTTGGTGGAACATCTGCAGGGGATGTTCATGCATCATATCCAGAGGGTGAGGATAAAGCCATTGGGGAATATATCCTAAAAAGGATTCAGGATTCACCAGCTGAGTAATACCGAACCAGAGAAAAACAATGCTGAGACCTAAACGCAAAATCATCGGTGCGTAAGAAACATAGGTTGATGGCAACGGTAGTTGAGCTGATCGCATGATTCCTTCCTCCTCAGTTATTTATTGTATTTACCGGTAGGACCATTGATGACGAAAACGGATAAGATGTTCTAAGGACAAAACAAATCTGCTTTTGAAGCACCATCGCTTGTAATGGAGCATGCTGTCTTCATTAAACGTCAGAATCGTTGGAATCTCTGAAGGCTTCCATGTCTTTTTTTTCTTGGAAAAAAGCTCGGCAATAATATTGTCAGCAGCCAATTTTCCGTGATAATTCGCAGTTTGGGCTCGCTTAATTGTTTTTTGTGAAAGCTGCTCGTCTTTGAACGTAGCACAATCACCAACAGCAAAAATACAGGGATCGGTAATTGTTTGGAGTGTTGGGGTAACATAAATACCATTTGCACATGATTCTAAAGGCAGCTCTTCTAGTTCCTTAGGTAAGGTAATACCGGGCACCCACAAAATGCAATCGGCAGTCATTGTTTGATCGTCTCCAAAATGGAGGGTGTGGTTACTTACTTTTGTTACCCTGGTGTCAAGTAAAATCTTTATTTTCCTTTTTTCCAGGAGAGAATGGATTTTTTTGCTCACGAAGAGCGGGAGTTGTTTGACTAAGCGTTCACTCCCATGAATAATAGTAAAAGAAATCCGATGATATGGAAAAAGGGTAATACAATAATCACGTAAACTCACTGCAAGTTCAACCCCTGTTGGACCACCACCAACAATCGCAATAGCTAGTTGATGCTGCGCTGCAGTAATTTTTTTGATTGTTTGACGAACCCTATTCGCGTCTTCAAGCGACTTAAAAAAACAGGTTTGTTCTTTCAGTTGCTGAATTCCATAGGTGTTTGTCTCAAGTCCCAAAGCAATGACCAGATAATCATAGTGCAGAGGTTTGTTTCCTGATGCCTTTGCCACGTAAACTTGTTTTTTTATTCGATCAAGGTGCATTACTTTTCCTTGGATAAAGGTAATGTTATTTTCGAGAAATCTCTTTGGTAAATCAAGGGTAATCTCTTCTCGCTGCAATCTTCCTCCAACATACTCGATAAGCCCGGGATGAAACACATTGTATGAATTCTTATCGACAACCGTAATTGTTATTTGATCGCCCAGTTTTTTTCTGAGGGTAAATGCAACCGCCAAGCCAGCAAAACCTGCACCGAGAATGACAAGAGAGGGTTTGTTTGTCTGCTTTTGTCGCGTTTCTTCGAGGATTAATGGCCCAATATACCCACAGGACTTACATTCATACTTACCGATCTGGCCCCCGACAGCAAGGGTAATGGCATCAGAACCACACGTTGGGCATTGTTTCATACTTCATCGTTGAGGCAAAGAATCATTCAGCTATATAAACGTTATTGGTAATACTCGGCCTTATAGTCCTTGTCAATCATAAAAGAGCTATGCGTCATAATTGCCTCACCAAATTGATCTTCAATCGCATGAACAATAGCATAGAACTGTTCAGCAGACTCCACCTCAATGGTTGGTTCAAGGCTCCAGTTTGCCAATACCTCTCGAACTTGGACGGTATTTGGTTGCCGATGAAAAAATGCTAATAAGGTTTTTTTATAGGAACTGTGCTTGATCCGCAAAAGTAATTTGTAGGTCGTCATACCAAGAGCATTCATATTTAATGCAACCGTGTATTTCTGGATGATGTTGGTTCTCTCTAATTTTTTAAGATGATAGGCAACCACTTTTGCAGATATACCTGTTTCATGAGCAATCTGAAGGAGACTTTTTCGTGCATTTTGTGAGATGCTTGCAAGAATATGGTCATCATGAGGAGTGATGCTTTCTTTTGCAGGCTTATCCACCTGCTGAGTAATGTGAATATCTTTTCCGACAAGATACTTTCTCCCGAGAAAATAAGTTTCCGTGGTATATGACAACGATAATTCAGCAAAGTAAAGCGCATAGGTATCACAAATTCTATCCTTTACTCTGTTCAGCTCAGTAATATCATGAACGACGATTCCGAGGATGATATCCCAATTTCCTTTACAACTGGCAACGGACACGATTTCTGGTTGCTGTACAAAGAAATGAATCATTTCATGCTTTAATCCAAGAGTAACATTATGAACTTTAAGAAAGAGTTCTACATGCATTTTTCCCATCTTCGCAAGACTGATGATCGTCGGATAGCCAAGGATGATATGCCTTGCTTCAAGCTGCTTCAGGCGATAGTGGACAGATTCTTTTGTTAACCTAACGGATTTGCCGAGAGATACCAATGCCTGGCGAGAATTACAATCTAACCCACAGAGAATTGCACGTTCCACTTTGTCAAGATGTCCCATTATTTCCACTTAAGATTTAACAAAGTGATAAATAATATAAATAATTTTCTTTTTGTTAGAAAATATGGGCGAAATTATTAAATAAGAGATAAGTTTCCCTAATGATGGGGCGATCATATGGAACAGGTTATGGAGCATGCTAAAAGAGCTATTGCCCTTTACTGTGCGTTGTGTGGCATGCCGGTGAAGGAGGAAAACAAAGTAGTACGGAAATGCGGAGCGGTCAAGAAATATTTTTGTTGCAAAACCTGTTATAAGAGATATGAACAGTTCAGAAACCCATCATCAAAAAAAATCAAAATCTAAGAATCAGAAATGATAGTTTACATGGATAAAAAAATGCAAGAGCAAACATTGAGGTGAGAGCATGGTGTTTGGATTATTCAAGCGAAAGGATCCTGTTTGTGGGATGAAAGAAGAAAAAGGGAAAGGACTTGAACATGAAGGAAACTGGTTTTGTAGTAAGCATTGTCTAGACGACTTCACCAAAAAGAACAAGTAAGGAAAGATGTTAAGCGAGAAAGGAAGAGAATTTGAATGGTAAAGAACTATAGGAAAATACATTAATTTTCGTAATAATTTGTATGTCTTTTCCTAATAAGCAAAGGACATAAAGTTACGGTTATTAGTGTCCTTTGCTATAAAATAGACTAAGGTGTTTATGCTATGGCAACGGCTTTAAAGGAACGGGTTATTGGCGCAACAGGAAGCGTCTCTGGTATAGCGAGTATTCTGGGGTCATGGCAGATCTGTCACAATGTCTGTCTAGGGATTATTGCGCTCCTTGGAATTATTGGTATTACATTAACAGGAATGCCCTTACAATTCCTGACGACAATAGCATTGCCATTATGGACCATGGCTCTGCTTTTATTAGGGATTACTATGCTCATGTATGCCAAGAAGAAATGCATTTCGCGAAATTTGATCTTAATCAACACAGGGCTCATTATTGCAGGCGTACCTTTCCAATCAGTACAATCATTCATAGCCGTGTTTTGGGTTATTGGGGGGATTGTTGCTCTTAGCGGTATTGTTTTGTTTGTCAAAGAAAAAATACAACAGAAGAGGTGTCATACATGCGAATAAGTTATTCAGTACTTGGTTATGTCATCTTAGGACTTGCCATTATTGCTCTGGGTTACACGATTTTCAGTATGGTTGCTGATGGAGCCTTTGGCCAATCAGAAAATAATGGAGCAAAGATATCCCCGGGTATAACTCCAAATCCTTCCCAAAATAATCAAAACCAAATAACCGGAAAGGAAAGCACACCATTTGCAACGGTCTCAACCGGAACAACTGAAACCGGAGATGTTGCCATTGACCTTGTTCCCTACCCGGTAAAAGAGGGTAAACTTCGCGTGGACCTTGCTGCCAACACCCATTCAGTTGATCTAAGCAAGTTTGATTTGCGTGCAATAACAAAACTTAGTTATAATGGAAAGACTATAGCTCCTACAGAAGCTCCAAGTTTACAAGGCCATCACCTATCCGGCACTTTGGTGTTTCCTGTAGATGATAGAGGAGATATTACTCCATTTACCATCACGATTACAGGAATTCCACTCGTCAATGAACGGGTATTTACGTGGAAGTAAGGGGATAAGAAGGATAAAGTTATGAAAGAGAAGATTATTGATTTTTTGATGGATTTATAAGCTTGTCGTCAAAGATAAACAAAGAGAAGAGGTAAAACCTTTATGTCAGAAAAAATAAATTCACTCGGTCTCGGCTATGCAGGTGCAATTCTCGCTGCTCTTACGGTACTTTTACTGGGGATTGGGGGGAACATTGGTGTGTACACTGAAGCTGCTGAAATCATGGAATCACAACATATGTTTTTCTCCCTCACCATTCAGGGAGTAATTACTGGGATGATTGAAGCTGCTATTTTTGGTTTTGTTGGCCTCTACCTCCTTGGCTGGCTGTACAATCTTTTTATTTGAATGTTATGATTTTTTGAGAATATAAAGAAAAATAGGGCGTGGATAATAAACGAAGATGGCGTCAACACAAGAACGATACAATCGCATTGCACCCTTATATGATTTTTTCGAAGCTGGGGGAGAGATCCTTCTCTTTCGGAAATGGCGGAAGGCTTTTTTTAGTAACCTAGACGGAAAAATCCTGGATGTTGGTGTAGGTACAGGGAAAAACATTCCGTACTACCACCAAAATGCAGAGGTCATTGGTATTGATTTTGCCCAAAACATGTTGGAACGTGCAAAACAACGCCTGCAAAAAGAAGGAAGAAAGAACGTAACTCTTCTACAGATGGACGTAGAACATCTTGAATTTCCCGAGAACACCTTTGATTATGTTATTACCTCGTGTGTTTTTTGCTCTGTTCCCAATCCGGTCAATGGACTAAAGGAGATTAACCGTGTGTTAAAACCAACAGGAAAATTAATCATGATAGAACACGTACTGAGCAAGCATACGCTCATTGCATGGTGTGAGTATCTTCATAATCCTATCACCAAACGGCTCTTTGGAGCTGAAATTGTCAGGGACACAAAAACAAACATCTTTCGTGCTGGTCTAAATCTTGAAGAAGATAAAAATCTTGCACTGTTTGACGTGTTTAGGTTATTCGTAGCAAAAAAATCAGGTAGTGAAAAAGATAAGCCGGTTAGAAATATGCCATGAGCCACGAGGCAAATGTTAAGCGAATGTATGGACTGAGTAATGCTGGATGGTATGATCCCTTTCGTAGAGTATGGACCAAGATAGTTTCTGCAAAGGCAGAGGAAGAATTTCTTCGACAGGTAAAGAAAATGAGTAAACCAACAACACAGATCCTAGACTTAGGCTGTGGAACTGGCATCAATGCAGGCAGGCTTCTTGAACAGAAGATTCCTTTTCAACAGTACACCGGCATTGATTTTTCTGAGGAGATGCTTTCCCAAGCACGCAAAAAGTATGGGTCGCAAAGGAGAATAAAATTCAATTTCCATGACCTCACCAAAAAACCACTCAAGGGAAACTATGATGTCATTATAACAACGTGGGTATTATCCCACATTACGAATCCCTCTCGGGTTGTGCGAGCGTATTTTAGCCATTTAAAGAAAGGAGGCTCTATGATCATCGTGCTTCTCACAAAGCCACGATGGTACGTCCATTGGTGGTTCTATCCTTTTGTTCGGCTCTTCTCAGCCAACTATATTCCTAAAGAAGAAATAGATAAAATGCCTGGTGAGAAAATCAAAAAGCGGTATGCCTGTGGCATTGCAACACTTCTGATTATAAGAACAGGAGGATATGATGAAAGATTCTAAAACCAGAAATATAAAGGTAACGACAGGATCTACAGTAACAAAAGATCCAGTAAAGGATTCAGGAGATATAACGTGTATTCTTTCGCTCCAGGGAATGCATTGCGCAAGTTGTGCGATGACCATTGAAAAGAATCTCATCAAAATGCAAGGTGTAAAAAAAGCAGCAGTTAATTTTGCAAGTGAAAAAGCCTACGTTACCTTTGATCCTGTAAATGTAGGGAAAGGAGAGCTTGTGAAATCTATTGAGAAAAGTGGCTATAAAGTCATTTCAGAAAGCGTACCAGAAGCAAGTACTCATGGTATGGGTAAGAGCATTGGTAATGAGAAACAAAGAACACTTAAACTTACCATTGTTGGCATGGATAATCCTCACTGTGTCAGTACCATAGATGGCGCATTACGTCGCCTTAAAGGGGTTATTGCAAAAGAATTGTTTGTTACGCAGAAAGCAATCATTACCTATGACCCACGTACGACCTCTCCGGATCTCATCAAAAAGACGATTCTTGATTTAGGATATACTCCCGTAGACGAAGGTACAGGAAGTGCATCGGTAGACAGGGAAAAAAAAGCTAGGGAGAAAGAAATTCGTGATCTTAAACAAAGGATGTTCACCGCCACCTTTTTTTCTGTTCCCCTCTTGATCCTCGCAATGGTTATGCCACTCTTACCTATTGAACTGCCAATGTTTCTTGAAGAGAATCTCCCCCTCATCCAATTTCTTTTGGCAACCCCTGTGTTGTTAGCCGGATCTTTCTTTTATTCTCGTGGTCTACTTGGCGCTTATCGCACCAGAACAGCAACCATGGATACACTTGTTGCTGTTGGAACCGGAACTGCATACCTCTACTCGGTAGTTATATCCATCATGATTTGGATGGGGAACCAAACGTATGGTCCCCATGACCTCTACTATGAGGTTGCTGCTTTGCTTATTGCCTTCATCCTCTTGGGAAAATATCTTGAAGCAATTGCAAAAGGAAGAACCTCTGAGGCAATTAGAAAGTTGATGGGATTACAGGCAAAGACCGCAATTGTCAAGCGTGGAGGAAAAGAAATAGAAATTCCTGTTGAACAGGTTCAAGTAGGAGATCTTGTTGTCGTTAAACCAGGACAAAAGATTCCGGTAGACGGACAACTCGTCGACGGACACTCAAGCGTTGATGAGAGTATGATTACCGGAGAGAGCATCCCCGTAGAAAAGCAGAAAGGAGATACGGTTATTGGAGCAACCATCAACAAACAGGGAAGCTTTACCTTCAGAGCAACAAAAGTCGGTTCAGAAACCGCACTTGCACAGATTATTAAACTCGTTGAAGAGGCACAGGGAAGCAAAGCACCTATCCAGCAATTAGCTGATAAGGTTTCTTCGTACTTTGTTCCAGCCGTCATTGTTATCGCAATCGTTTCGTTTATTATCTGGTTGCTTCTGGGCATGAGTTTCTCCTTTGCATTAACGATCTTTGTTGCTGTACTTATTATTGCATGTCCCTGTGCCTTGGGACTTGCCACACCAACAGCCATTATGGTAGGAACAGGTAAGGGCGCTGAGCATGGCATTTTGATTAAAAGTGCCGAGGCACTCCAAAAAGCACAGGATATTACAACCATTGTCTTTGATAAAACAGGAACATTAACCAAGGGAGAACCAGAGGTTACGGATATTGTGGCTGCAAAGGGGTTTACTGAAACAGAAATTTTAGAATATGCGGCTATTGCCGAAAAGCGTAGCGAACATCCGTTGGGAGAGGCAATTGTCAAAAAAGCTACAGAAAAAAAGATTAAACTCCGAGACCCTGCAAACTTTATTTCGATAAGCGGTAAAGGGTTAGAAGCAACTGTTGACCGTAAGAGAATTTTGTTGGGAAATAGGTCTTTGATGAAAGACAAAGGTATCTCTATTACACCTTTCGAGGAGGCTCTCCAACGACTAGAACATGAAGGAAAGACCGCTATTATTCTTGGGGTCGATAAAAACATAGCAGGGATTATTGCGGTTGCCGATACCCTCAAAGAGCATGCAAAAGATGCTGTTAATGAGCTTCATGACCTCGGAAAAGAAGTGGTCATGCTTACCGGAGATAACACAAGAACGGCTCAAGCCATTGCAAAGAACGTCGGTATTGACCGTGTCCTTGCAGAAGTTTTGCCTGAAGAAAAGGTTGAGGAGATAAAACGGTTGCAAAAGGAAGGAAAGCGAGTTGCCATGGTCGGGGATGGTATTAATGATGCTCCTGCATTGGCACAGGCGCATATAGGCATTGCGATTGGGTCTGGAACAGATATCGCAATTGAATCGGGCGATATTGTCCTTATCAAGGAAGATCTGCGTGATGTGGCTAAGGCCATGGCATTGAGCAAATATACCATGAGAAAGATTCGCCAGAATCTCTTCTGGGCATTTTTCTATAATGTCCTTGGAATCCCTATTGCTGCTGGCATTCTCTATCCCTTCACTGGCTGGTTGTTAAGTCCCATTATTGCAGGCGCTGCAATGGCCTTTAGCTCGGTCTCTGTAGTAAGCAATGCTTTGGTGATGCGACGATGGAGACTCTAAAGCAGATAAAAGCCTTAACAAGATATTTAAAGAAGGGAATCTTCTGAGCAGAAGCAAAACCGGGCTAGTGATGTATGCCAATCCGAGGTGAAATTATGGAACATGAACCAATGATAAGGATTAACGGACGTGCACCAAGCTTTACTGCTCAAGCATTTCAGCAGAATAAAGTTATCCAAGTGACATCAACAGACTATAGTGGGAAGTGGTTGGTGCTATTCTTTTATCCTGCAGACTTTACCTTTGTTTGTCCGACAGAGCTAGGGGATCTTGCGGATTGTTATGGCCAGTTAAAAGAAGCTAATGTCGAAGTTTTGAGTATTAGTACTGATACCACCTTCGTGCATAAGGCATGGTGGGATAATTCAAAAACCATTCAAAAAATAACCTTTCCCATGGTAGCAGATCCAACAGGAAAAATCTGTCGAGCATATGGGACGTATATCGCTGAAGAGGGGTTGAGTGTACGGGCAACTATTCTTATTGATCCTGAAGGAAAGATAAAAGCCTTTGAATTTCATGATAACAGCATCGGAAGAAGCAGTAAAGAGCTCTTAAGAAAAGTCAAGGCAGCGCAGTTTGTTCGTGAGCATGGTGGGGAGGTTTGTCCGGCAAATTGGGAACCTGGAAAACAGACCCTCAAGCCGGGATTGGAGTTAGTTGGAAAGCTTTAAATATCTGCACTGTCAAAGTATACTCACGGACAAAATCCAACCCACAACATGATTATGCAGAAAAGAACCCTCGGAATGGTCGTCATTGCGTTAGCAGCTATTCTTCTTCTTACCTTGGTGTCGTTGAAAAAAGACAGTGACGAAAAAGATGCATTTCTCTGTGAAGCAGTCCATAGCAATCCAACGATTGAAATGAACCAATGTCCGGTGCATGAGCAGGATAAATCTTGGCTTTTAACCTTTCTCTTTAGTATTGGTTTTCTTTTAGTGGGTATCGGTAGTTATATGACTATTGCAGGAGGAAAAGCAGAGGTAAAAGAAACATCGCAGTACAAAGCTGTTGATCTCGCTACCCTTAGTGAAGAGGAAAAAATAATTTATACACTACTAAAGGAGCATGAAGGATCTATGTATCAGAGTGATGTCATAAAAACAACTGGATTTCCCAAAGTAAAGATAACTCGAATTCTGGACAAATTAGAACACCATAATGTCCTTGAACGAAAGCGTCGAGGAATGACCAATATTATTGTGTTGAAATAGCTCCTGAAACTAGTTTCTCCGTTACTTAAATAAAGGATTTCAGTTTTCTCAAGACATAACTTTACACCATTAATCAAGAATTAATGAAATTATAGTAATAACGGAAAGCAAGGAGGATGATTTCATGAAGAAATTACCGATATTGTTCACCAGTATTGTGTTGGGTGTACTCTTATTGATAAGTGGTTGCTCAAAAGGCACTACGGGAAATGGTACTACGGACGTGAAGGGTGGTGCTCAGACCGCCACTATTTTCAAAGCCCCTGGATGTGGCTGTTGTTCGCTCTATGCCCAATACCTCGAGCAAAAAGGATTTGCAGTAACGGTCAAAGATAGTGACGATGTCCTCAAAGTGAAGAAAAACTACGGCATCCCTATGGATATGCAGAGCTGTCATACGGTAACCGTCGGCAATTACTTTGTTGAAGGCCATGTTCCTCTTGAAGCAATACAGAAAATGATGACAGAACAACCAGATATTGCAGGAATTGCTATGCCAGGAATGCCTTCTGGATCTCCGGGAATGCCAGGATCAAAGCAAGGTGATTTTGTCATCTATGCAGTACATAAAGATGGGACAACCAGCGAATTTATGCGGATGTAGGGCTTTTGGTGGACAAGAATGAGCAGTTTAAATAATAAAAACCGTCTTAAAACAGTGAAACTTGGATCAATGGCCTTGGCAGCCTTGGCTGGGATTGGAAGGGTGCATGCACACTGTCCCTTATGTACGGCAGGTGCTGCTGCCGCCGCCGGTGGCGCAGCATGGCTAGGAGTAAGCCACAGTGTTATCGGAGTTTTTATTGGAGCATTTGCCATCTCTACAGGATGGTGGGTTTCACGAATGATCAAGAAACAGTTTATTCCTTTCCAACATTGGATTCTCTTGATCGTTTCCTTTGCTCTCACCGTTATTCCCATCCTAACACTCTTTGCCGATAACCCTTATCCCATCTACATCTCGTGGGGAGGGGATTATGGAACGATCTTTAACCGAACCTATCTCCTGAATTTGTTTTTAATAGGAAGTATCATTGGTGGGTTTATTGTTGCTATTGCACCATGGCTAAGCGAGAGAATGACTGCGCTAAGAAACGGTAAGATGTTACCGTACCAGGGATTAACCATAACCTTCGCTCTCCTGTTCCTTATAAGCCTGGTGCTCCAATTTGCGATTTAAACAAAGATGATTACTTAAGGTGATGATAGTGGAACCATTACTCCAGGCGCTCCTCACGATAACCGGATTGTTTTTTCTTTTCCTTATTCTCAAATCTGGATTCAAAGGGAATATAAAAGAACAATTTTGTGTTATCTGTGCGTCTGTCTTTGTTACCTGGCTTTCACTCTTAGCACTTTTGTGGTTAGGGATATTTGAAGATTCATTGATCGTTGCCCTTCTCATTGGAGAATCCACTGTCGGGATCTATTATCTTGTTGAAGCAAGGGTCAGGGAAACGCTGAAAATATTCAGACTTCCGTTTCTCTTGAGCTTAATTCTCGGTGCGTATTCGCTTATCACCCGTTCCTTAGTATCCAGTGCCATCCTTTTGGTTCTAGGTCTCTGGATGTTGTTTACCACAATCTATTTATACCGGAACCACGAAGGAATGAATACCTTAATAAAAAAATTGGTGGAGTGCTGTAAACGATGGTAGCATCACAAACAAACGATGGACAAAAAGAGATACAAAAAAATGAGGAAAATAGCAGATATCTTTGGATAACACTTCGTCTAGGAATGGCATGGATATTTCTCTGGCCATTCTTTGACAAGCTCTTCGGGCTTGGATTTTCAACGCCATCAGATAAGGCATGGGTTCTTGGAACCTCTCCAACCAATGGTTTTCTAGCCTACGCTACCAAAGGACCATTTGCCAGCATGTATCAAAGCATAGCAGGTAATGTGGTTGTTGACTGGATTTTTATGATCGGGCTTTTATGTATTGGTCTTGCACTGCTCTTTGGCGTTGGCATGCGTATTGCAGCCTATAGTGGTTCATTGATGCTGTTCCTGATGTGGACTGCGGTTTTGCCTCCAGAACACAACCCCTTTCTGGATGACCATTTAATCTATATCCTTGTCTTGCTCATCCTTGCAACCGTAAAAGCAGGTCAATGGTTTGGCTTGGGAAGATGGTGGACACAGCAAGCGGTTGTACAGAAATATCCTATTTTAGAATAATAACTGTTATACTCAAGTAAGAACGGCGTCCAAAAAGCTTGGGTATTATTTTGTTACTTTTTCTTCGATTACTTTCATACCAATCTTTCCTAAAATCTCTTTTATTCGTTTCTTACTGGTATTAAAATTCCACCAAGTTTCCGGTATATTTCTCCCAAGTATTTAGTGACCTCTGGCTCTTTCTTAATAAATTCGTCGTATAACTCTTCTAAATCTAACCTCTTCTTAGTGTCCTTATGGTTAGGAACAAACCCTCCTGCTGTAGGATCTGGCTTTTTATGTCCTTCAAAGAATTGTTGACTGCAATGGGCGAAATAGTTTCTGATAGTATTCAGTCGATTCAAGGTTTGAATCTTTGCTTTATCTAAATCCGGAACTATTTTTTCTAGAATTCTACGTTTTAGTGCAAAACCGAAATATTCATCATAAAGCACGTCGAAAAAAAAAGAGTATTCTATTTTTTTGAAATAATGTTGTGAGATTATTATATTAATTAGATGTTCACAATTGATGAATTTCTCTATGACCTCGCCTCTTTTTTTAGATAAAATGTCTTGATCCATAATCTCTCACCCCTAAACCAAATTAACTTACTCTAATTGTCAAGATTTAATAATTTTTACGCCTAAGTCTGCTAACAAAATTACTTGCTGACACCACTTTTCAAATAAGTTTTTTCTAAAATAGCATATGTAGTATAAGACATAAGTAACGCATAGTTTATATATGGGCTGTGCTTTCTTGTTTGTATGATCAACCTACAAACAAGAGAACTTGTCCTTAAGTGGACAAAGCAGGGAAAAACACAAGAAGAAATCGCTGACTTGGCAGGATGCCATCAGTCAGCGATAAGCAGACTGATTGCGAAGTACAAAAAAACAGGCAGTCTCAAAAACCGCTTTCGCAGCGGGCGACCAACACCTCTGACGAAGGAAACTCTTGCAAAACTGAAAGAAGAATTTACGAACAAAGCTCGCACAGCAAACAAGAATTTCTGTTCGATTAACACAAAAAAATTCTCTGAACTCATTCAGAAAACAACTGGCAAAAACTATACAACGCGGCATGTAGAGCGGATTCTCCACAAACTTGATTTCTCTCGAATAACACCTCGTTCACAGCACATCAAAAATGATCCTGCAAAAGTTGCTGCGTTTCGTGACGAATTTAAAAAAAACTTCAAACAGAATACCTGGGTTATGAGATTGTAGCCATTGACGAAGCAGGATTTCACTTAACAACAACGTACAAACGAATCTGGTTTCCTCGAGGAGAAACACCACGAGGCGCATTTTTTTGGAGCTCGAAAAAACTCATCACGTTCGGCGCGCTCACCAGCCGCCACAAGTTTTATTACGACTTTTACATCGCACAAAACAGCCTCACATTCATGCACTTTTTGCGAGAATTATTCAAAACATTTGATCAAAAAAAGAAATACGTTCTCATCCTCGATAACGCAGGATTTCACAAAACACAATGCGTCAAAAACCTTCTCGCAGAATATGCTCCACGCATCCGCGTAGAGCATATTCCCCCATACTCACCAGAACTCAACCCTATCGAAACCTGTTGGAAAGTCACAAAAAACAACGTCATAAAATCACAATACTTCCCAACAATCGACGACATGCAAGAAGCATTAGAAAACTTCTGGCAAGAACACAATTTTATGCAAAACTTCATGCGTTACTTATGTCGCTAACTATAGACACTATTTCTAAGATTATTCAAGTAAGAGTAATGCAGCCATAAGGGCAATTCCAAGAAGGAAGGTAAAGAGTTGGACCAGGGATTTTGTCGTGTTCTCTTCTTTGTGGAGTTCAGGGATAAGATCAGATCCTGCAATATAAACAAAACCGCCGGCAGCAAAGGGAACCAATATGTTTGTTAGACCTCCTACCAACGACCCCGCGATGAGCGCTATAGTCATACCAAAAAAGGCAGTTACTGCACTTAGAAAATTAAACAATATTGCTCGCTTTCTTGAGAACCCGCCATGAAGCAGGACACCGAAATCACCAATCTCTTGGGGAATTTCGTGAAGAACAACAGCAACGGTTGTGGCTAAGCCTACTGGAATGCTTACTAGGTAGCTTACGCCAATAATCATGCCGTCGAGGAAGTTATGGACTGCGTCACCAAAGAGATTCATAACTGCGAATGGATGTGGATGGTCTTTACTCGTTGGAACGTGACAATGTCGCCAGTGAATGACTTTTTCGACAACAAATGAGAACACAATACCAAAGAGGACTGCTAAGGAAATGGTTACCGTAAATCCTTGTTCATTAGCTACTTCTGGTAAGAGATGGAGGAACACATCACCAAACAAAGCTCCTGTTGAAAAACTGACCATATACAACAGCATCTTTTGTAAGGTCTTTGTTCGGAAAGAAAGCGTCAATATCCCTACAAAGGATACCAAACTCACAACAAGGACACTGAGTAATGCATATATCCAGACCTGAGCCATAGTACGAGAAACGTTTGCGGCTTATAAAAAGGTATTGCTTTTTTCTTTACTCTCCGAGCTATAACTTAGAGAAATGTCGAAAAACAAAAGTTATAAAAACAATACCCCCATCCGATATCTATCATGGAAAAATCAGAAAGCAGCTCATGGAAATCCTTGAAATCATTAATCACGTACAGTGAAGGTGGAATCTTCAGTAAAGTTATTTTGAAATCACAAAAGCAACAGATTACCTTATTTTGCATGGCTAAAGGAACAGAGATTTCTGATCATACATCAACGAAAGAAGGCTCTGTTGTTGTTCTGGAAGGAAAAGGCGTTTTCAGACTTGAAGGAGAACCCATATCCATGCAGCCTGGCGTTATTATCTTCCTGAAAATGGATGCTATCCATTCTTTACATGCAGAAGAAAACACCAGCTTTTTGCTTTCCCTCAGCTAAACCATGCTGGATGCATGACGAGGAGCATTAAAAAGATGCCAACTAAGAAGACGACAAGAGTAAGCACTGTTTTTAGCGTATCATTCAATGGCAACTACCCCCTTCTTTCTGTTGGTGCATTGATTTCATCATCCAGAGATGACTGCCAAGGCAAACGCCTAAGGCTATAAAAGTAAACCACTTTGATTGTATACCAAATCCAAACATGAGAATAGCAAGAACTGCAAACGGCAAGATACAAGTAACCATCATCAATACAAGATGATTATTTTTGATCTGCTGCCATAAACCCATGTCTCCCACCAACCCTCTGCGTTATTTTAGAGTCGTTGAATTTCAGCGTTTCCTTGCGCATCTAAAATACGCACTTCTACTAAGTCATTAGGAGCAAGGCACGGTTGTCTGGTCATATCATGGCGATACTTGAAATTCAAAAGTCCGTACTCTTTAGTTTCGATTCCTGCATCACAAGACGTAAGTCCATCAGTTCCCATCTTGCAACTTCGATCATAAACCCCCATACCACTCAGGGTTCCTGCCTGAACAGCGACATTGCTAATCCTTCCTACAAAGGTATCTCCCCTTGCCGCTGATGTTGAACGAACAGCACTACCCGTTGTATTCCTGGCAGCGAAAAAGATTAAACTGCCGACCATAAGCACCAGTACAAGTGAAACAATATAGAGTTTTTTCATAATCTCACCACACCAAAGTAAAATGAAACACCATTTAAAGATACTGGTGAAACTAATTTCTACTGGAGCAACATGAAAAAATGCAAAAGAACGTGACCAATAAGGCGGTTTATCAGCCAAACGTCAAAATCTGGTCAGATTCTTCCACTAATTTTAACAGCTCTTCCATTGTAGAGATGGGGCAGATACCACTTTCTTCTTTTCCTCTTATCTGCAAGCAGGTTCCACACGCAAGAATGATGCCTTTATTTTTTACAAACTTTTTAATTGAACCTTCAAGAAGTGGAAATTGTGCATCCTTCACCTGCTCGATCTCAACGCCCTTGCCAAGCAGAAATATTTTTACCGAATGATTCATTTTAAGAGCTTCATTACCTAATCTGAAACAGTTCCAGCAGGTTTCTGCGTCATTTGTGTTTACTATTATCCCTAGTTTCATCGTTTATCTCGCAGTATCCACCATTTCAATAATGTCTCTTTCTACACCCTCAGCTTCTCTTTTGCTTACTTCTGGAAAGAACTGAGAGATCATAGTCGGTTTCATTCCAATAATTTTTACCTTTCCATTCTCTTCTATCACATTGATTTTGCAAGGCATACAAAGAGAGATCAGCCTATTTTTATTCAGGAATTGATTTGCATATTTCCCTGAACAGATCTCAATTATTTTCAAAGGCTTTTGTTCAAATCCTTTTGCTGCTAATCTCTCCTTGACATCATAAATCTGGAATAGTCCCCATCCTTTTTGATCAACGGCTTTCAAAACTGAAACAACTGCTTCATCAAAACTCTTTTCAGTTTCAACAATATATGCAAAATCATCAGTTTTCATTTTTAACCTCCATATTTTTTATCCAAATGTCAAAACCACCTTCTGACGTGATTTTTATAATCTGCGTATTTTTGACCGAAAATTTTCATAAGCTTTCTTTCTTCATAAGGAATAACTACTGCGTTTATTGTCAAAAAAAACATAAGTGGTGCAAGAAACAAAGGAATAGTTCCTATAAAAATAGCTATTCCCAAAAGCACAAAAGAAAGTCCTAAGTACATAGGATTTCGGCTAAATCTAAAAGGCCCAGTAGTAACCAAAACGGTTGGCTCATCATAAGGGTGGTGAGTTGTGCCTTTTTTTCTAAATCGTCGAAAAGCCCAGACCATAAGAATAACGCCTCCAACTATAATAACAATGCCGAGGAAATTAAACGGCGGTTGAACCATATTCACGCTTGGGAAAAAATAATCTAGCCCTAAAGCAAATAAGAGATACATTCCTGCAAGAATTGGGGGATAGATTCGTATTTTCATAGCGACCACCTTAACGTATCCCCTTTTTCATTTCTTCATATCGTTTCTTTGTGATTTCCCCAGAAGCATATCTTTTTTTAAGTATGATTAGTGGATCTTCCTCTTTCTTGCCTGACTGGCCTGCATTGATAAGAGCAACAACCAGCCATATTAATACTCCCCAGAAAAGCAGCATAAAAATAAACCCAAAACCCATGCCGAATCCCATCAGACCATAACCACCCATTCCAAAGCTTCCTATCAGAAGGAGCACAATAATTACAGCAATGAAGATCCATATCAATGTGTTTTTATCTTTTTCCATGGTTATCACTTACTTAGCTCCTTCTTCATTTCATCAAGTTGTTTTTTGTTTATCTCTCCTTTTGCATATCTTTTCTGTAAAATAGTCATTGGAGTTTCAGACTCTTTTCCTTTTTTTGTAAACTTATAAATAAGCCAAATGATTAAGGCAATTGTTCCTACTAAAAAAATCAGCGAGACTATAATATTCCAAAAACCATTATAGCCATAACCGTAATATGATGGAGAACTTCCCATCATGTTGCCTCCCATCATATTCATCATTCCCATCATCCCTCCAGAACCCATCATTCCGTTGGTGTCCTCGTTACAATACAGCCGTTTTGCCATCGTGATGTGCATCTCTCGTAAACTTTCTGAGCCTTCTCCACCCATCATGGAATCCATTGTTTCGTGTTGTTCCCCTGGATGCATTTGTTCCATAGAATATTCCCCTATTGCCTCCAGTTGTTCATCATTGAGGTCCTCACAGCTTGTTTTACTCTCTACCAACAGTTTACCTTCTTCAATCTCCTGTTGATGGTCTTCATTGGCCGATACAACGACTACACCCATTGACAGTAACCATATTCCTAAAATCAGTATTATTTGTATTATTTTTTTCATTTGCCATCACCATGATCTTGTCATCTTTACAGGAATAACTATTTTGCCCCTTAAACCGTTTTAAACCGACGGTTTTTTTTGCAAATAGACTTTATAGGTTTTTCCTGTCCTTTCCCTTTGAATTAAATTCATTTTGTCAAGATTTGTCAAAATCGTTGAAGTCTTTGCTTTGCTCCAATCCAATCGAAATCGTAATGAATCTTGCGTGATCTCTCCAGCCTTTTTTATCTCATCGAGGATTCTCTTTTCGTCTTCTGACAAGGCTTTTCTTAAGATAAGGTATTCTTTATCTTCTGTTTTTGTCCCGAACAGATATAATGAGATTACGAATCCAAGTCCTCCAGCGAAAATCAACGAAAGAAGATTTATGGTACGTGAACCCGTTGTAGAAAAATTCATCATCTTTGCTCCCATCATGGTGTTCATCGTCTGCATCACCGATGTTTCTTGTGGCGCCCCGAATGGACTTACGATTGCAAAAACCAGAAAATACCCAACAATGGCAGCTAAAACAATAAGCACTAATTTTGATACGTCATCCAGTTCTTTTAGATTCAATGGTTTCATGTTCTCTGCCTATCTTCTTTAACAAGATTGCCATTTCTCTTTAATCTTTCACCTAAAACCTCTCTGATGAGATCAAAGGCTTTGATGATTTTTGGATTTTCTAGTTTGTAGTAAACATGTTTCCCTTTTCTTTTTGATAGCAAAATCCCTTTAGATTTCATTACCGATAGATGTTGGGAAATGTTTGCTTGGCTTGAACTTGTTTTTCTTATTAATTCGGTCACTGACCGCTCTTTATCTCGTAAGAGATTCAGAATCTCCAATCGTGTCGGATTTGAAAACACTTTGCACATCTCCGCATGAAGGGCATACAATTCTCTCATAGTATCATATTAGAATATTCTTATATTTAAATTTTACGTTCTGGATTGGGAAACTGATGTGATAATCGGCTTGAAAAGCCGCAGAAAGACCGGCACTTGTCCAAAGTGCGGCAAAATATGCCGTACCATTGAACGCGAATATGGCGAAATATTAGGGATTTGGAGACTTCTTTTTGCGAGAAGTAATTGACGAGAGATCGAGCGGATCATCTTGTACATAGGGAATTCCTAGTGCACGAGCAATAAATGCCTTTTGGAGTTCTTTGCCAAGATATGCACAATGTGGTGGAAAATCACTTAGTTTTTCATGGATAATTGTCATGTAAATCTCTTCTGGCGTATCTCCAATAACAAGGGTTTCAATGACATTGTTCTTTTTGCAGTGGCCAACTTCAAGCGTTTTGGTATCAGGATTGATGCGAATGAGAAAATAGCCCTTTTTATCCATACGCCAATCTCGTAAAGGATCGTACGATGCACGAATGGTTTTTGCATGCGGAGCAAGTACTGGAGTTATTTGTTTCATCATCTCACCCTTCAAGAAAAAATAAGCCAACCTTATAAAGATTACTTTCTTGTAAAGTCAAGTTGTCTAACCAAATATATAATCCATAAAAAGCACGCCACGCCGATGGCGGCTGACGGATTGCTTGCGAGCAATCCTACGAAGCACCCCGAAGGGGGCCCGCTTCGTCAGCGCCAACGTGGCGTGCGGCGAGCCGAGGCTCCTACGGAGTGGCTCGTAGGGCAAAACCGAATACGTGAGGTTTTGACCGTCGCACTGCCATTATTGGCGCTGAGTTAACTGCTCATTTTACATTTCTGATCCAAGAGCATACACATGCGAAACTATATAAATCGACTCTCATTCCTAAGCATGGGTGGGGTGGTTATGGGAGAGTATGATACGTTTTCATTTCATGGCAATCAAGCAATAATCAAAACAACCGGGAATGTTTGTCAGACTGCCCATGAATTGTTAAGTTCTGCTCTTTTCAAAGAGACCATTCATCGCTTTCTTGAACATTTACGGGGACATAACTCCAAATACCTAGGTGTTTTTCCTCAAGGATTATCTGCATATGAGCAGGACGACCAGCTTTGTTTACTGCTTCTGCATTTATCCTCAAAACCAAAAAATGACCTTTTACAAAAAGAACCAGCATTTTCCCCTTATTTTAAGGATAGTTATCTACTTCACCAGTTGGTTGAATCCCTTTACAACTTCTGGAGGTCATATGAACGATTCTTGGTCTGTTATTCCGGGATGGAGAGCGAACACTCTTTTGAGAAACGGCCATACCGTACCTTCAATAGAACTGTTGAATCCCTTAATCATTTGGTGCTTGGCGTCTACCGCGATATCTGTGAGAATATAACCGGAGATCATCCAAAAATTTATCGACAACTACCTGCAGGCTGTCAGACAGCAGCGATTGCCGTCAAGAAACCAATGGCGCATCTCCAAGAGCCATATACCTTTTTAAAAGAAATTCCTGTCATTCGTCAAGTCCTTATTGTTCCCCCATTAATTCTTGATCCTCCAATGAACAAACGAACAGGTCAGTTTCAGGTTGTTGGGAGTACTGCTTCAGCAATTTTGCAATCCCTTCATTTGTCACCAGCAGAATGGTTATGTTATCCAGCGAAGGTTGCAGATCTTACTGTTCTTGTTTATTTCAACACTACATTTATCGGGTTAGGCATGTCCTTGGCAAATCTCTTTGAACTGGCAGACGAAACAGAGTTAGGAAAAAAGCCAGATGCAATATTTTTCTATGGCATTCCTCATGACGTGTTTGATGGATATAAGGATCAAACGATTTTTTATGAAGACAAAGTCCATAACTATTTTGTTGGTTTGATTCCAGATCATGAGACCTATGCGTATTTTGGCTACCTCAAGAAAATGATGCTAACATTGCACAACAGCATCATGATCAAGCGTGGCAGATTACCTGTCCACGGTGCTATGGTTAACATCATGCTGAAGAATGGAAAGTCAGCAAACGTCGTTATCTTTGGTGATAGCGGTGCAGGAAAGTCTGAATCTTTGGAGGCGTTTCGTGTTTTAGCAAAGGACTACATCCGAGATATGACGATTATTTTTGATGATATGGGCTCTCTGGAGTTAACTCCGTATGATATAATAAAAGCATATGGTACTGAGACTGGTGCATTTGTCCGTTTAGATGATCTTCAACCAGGATTTGCGTTTGGAAATCTTGATAGAAGCATTATTATGAGTCCACAAAAAATAAATGCCCGAGCAATATTGCCCATTACCACACTTCAAGAAGTTCTTCAGGGATATACCGTTGATTATTTTTTGTATGCAAACAATTATGAAAATGTTGATGCTACTCATCCTCTCTTTCAACAACTCCATACTCCGCAGGACGCCCTTGGTGTTTTTCGTGAAGGAAAACGGATGGCCAAGGGAACAACAACCGAGAAGGGATTGAGTACAACTTACTTTGCAAATATCTTTGGGCCCATACAATATAAGGAACTACATGAACCAATCGCAATCAAATTCTTTGAAGCATTTTTCAGGAGCGGCATTATTGTTGCTCAACTTAGGACGAGACTAGGAATTCCTGGTTATGAAACTAAAGGACCAGAAGAAGCAGCAAAGGCATTATTCCAGGTTATCGCAGAGAGAAGGAGTTAAGTTCAAATCTTTGAGAGGCAAATATAGGAAGAGAAATTTTTCTATGTTTAAGCAGATCAAACGTTTTCCTAATGTACGATGGTAGAAATCATACTAACTACACTAAAGGATATATTAAACGGCGAGAAAGATTTGTTAAGAGACAGATATGAAGGAGATTTTGAATATAATCAATTCAGATCCCATCTTAGATGGAGAAGGAAAGCTTTTGTTATAGTGAATATTGTTTTATTGTCACTTGTGGCGTTAGCATTTTTTAAAATTAGTATTGTGATTTCTTTTCAAACGATAACTCAATTTCTTATGACAGCAGATTTCTTTTCAATGCTCATAATTATAGGTTTGTTATTATTTAGTTTTATAAGTCTTTATAACTTGTACATTAGTTGGAAATATTTAAAATTTAAAAATTTAAGAAATTCGGAATCAAAGAGGAGTCTCACATGGAATAATTGGCAATTTAAAGATATTATTTTTAGGAAAGCCGTTTTATTAGATGAGAAGTATAAGATTGATTATCGTCGTACTAAAAACAAAAAGTATTGTCTATATTTAATCCTTCAATATGATGATGGTTCGTTTGGATGGTATAATCTGACTAATAACCCTAAATTAGTTAAAGATCATATTTTAAAAGACCGTAACGAAAGAATAATTCATTTTGAAAAAGCAATTCGCAAGGACAGTGAGTTCGTTTCAGAAAGTCATAAAGATGTTATTCAACATATGAAAAAAGAGAAATTGTGTCCAAAATTGATCGTGGGTATTCGAATAAGAAGTAATATACAGAATCAAAAAATTGAGATTAATAATTTAAACTTTAGAGAAAGAGTTTAACCAATTCTTCTTCTTCAGGGCTTATTATCCTTATGCCTTCAAATTCTTTTAACACCAGAAGATGTTTTTTGTCTCTTGATATGAGGTAGTCTACTTTCCCTTCTTTTGTGACTTTCTTCATCAAAACAGTATCATTTTCTAAGGCAAATAATAATCTAGGTTCCTATAACAATCGTCTCCTTGGCATTCAAGCATGCTTCTAATGCAGAAGCAAATGCTATCTGTTGCTCAATCGCAATAATGTTCTGTAATCGTGCTTTTGTTTCTGGATTTTTTGCAATCATAAATGAACAGCAATCCAATGACGATTGAATAGAAATGTCATATGTTTTTATCTTTTGAGCAAGGGCAATGATTTCATCTTTATTCATACCGCTTAAGGGCGTAAGTATGGGAATGGTTGAGGCGTCATAGATACACTGAAGATTTTCTAATGTTTGTGATGCAACCTGCCCGATGCTGTCTCCAGTAACAATTGCACGAGCTTTTTCTTGTTTTGCTATGCTGTTAAGAATGCGCATCATCAAACGCCGATAGAGAATCATACGAGATTTTGCTGGACATCCTGCAATGATCAATCGTTGAAGCTCGCCGAACGGAACAATATGGAGTTTTGACCTTCCTTGGAATGATGCCAGTTTCGTTACTAACTCTTGTATCTTTTCCTTGTTGTTTTGCGCACTGGCAGTCTCATTATAGATATGAACAAAAATAACCGTACATCCTCGTTTCATCATCAGGAAGGATGCAACTGGGCTATCAATACCGCCGGAGAGAGATGCAATAATCTTTCCGGAGCTTCCTACAGGAAGTCCTCCGGTTCCATAGTGTTTTTCAGTAAAAAGGTAAGCATTTTTTTCTCCGATTTCCACGAATAATTTTTGATCTGGCTTTGTGAGGTTAACATTTTTCTGAAGCGTTGTTCGAATATGATCTCCGAGAGAATTCGCAATCTCTTGCGACGTTTGAGGGAAAAGCTTGTTGGAGCGTTTGACATCAACCTTAAAGGTGATGAAAGATTTTTGCTTCAACAATGCAATGCTAATCTCTTTCATAGCAGCAGTGTCGAGCAAAGAACGATACGCAAAAGCAAAGAATGCTACTCCAGGTAACAATTGCATTCTCTGGAAAATCTCCTCCTGTTTCACCTCAACAGGCAGGGTTACAATAATCCTTCCATATTCCCGTTGCACACCCGAGATTAACGTGCCTAATCTTTCCTTAATATTGCGGACTAAGCACTGTTCAAAAAGGCTTCGGTTATCCCCTTTTGTTCCAATTTCACTATAGTGGATAACCAGAATGTTCTCTGTACGAACAATCTCTCTGCTTTCATTCATACCCTGAGCAATGTTGCTTGTTTTATAAAATTACCGCTGCGTTGTGAAAGAAGATACTCCCGGATTTCCCGTAGTATGGGCTTGTTTACGATCTTCGGGCATTCGGTGTATTCCACCATACTGGCGGTTCTTTGCCTTGAAGACTGTAGGCTAAGAAATCAAGCATATCTCGTTCTGCCTCTTGCCAATGAGGGTCATAGCGTGCCTGATACTCTCTTCCATGATACGAGAATGACTTGCCATGCTGAAAAAAGAATCCATGCCCACTCCCCTCATAGTATCTGCTCTGATAATCAACGCCAGGGTTTGCTTCAGGAAGAAGGAGATCATACTCCTCGACATAGCCAGTATAGGGATCGTCTTCAGTACCTACTGAGTAAAATGTTTTTGCGGTTATTTTTGCTAAGCGTTCTGGATCAGTAAAGTACTCTCTATTATCTGGATCTTGTGCAGGATAGAGTCCAATAAAAGCATCACAGGCAGAGGGATAATCGGTTACCAAGGTAAAGACAGAAAGATACCCTGCACTTTCTCCATGGCACGCAATATTATCCACGAGCACGGTTGTTTCATTATTTCGTAGAAGATAGATTAATGTCATTAAGTCCTTAGGTCCGAAGGTTCGATAACTCAAGAGACGAGCATCTGGATAAAGTGCAACATAATTGTTCCGTGCTAATCGTACCATCCAAAACAAATTACTTGCAAAGCGATTTTCTTCGTCCCATGCCCTCTCTACCCCACCGTGTGCAAGGATCACCACATCATAAGGCATGGTTGGATTAAAGTCCGGCGGTTGTGCAACAGCAACATCAAGAACCGCACCATCAAAACTAGTATAATTCATGATTTGGACCTGTACGTCTCCATGATTAAAGACACGTGTAGTTATGCTATTCTCTTTCCACTCTGCAGCACGAACATTCAGAGCAACGAGAAAAAGTGTCACTAAATAAATTCCCCCTAAACAAAAGCGTTGTGACCGTGCCATGGTGCAATACTATACCATCATAAAAACAGGATGGACATAAATACTTATCGTTGTGTTTATTTTCCAAGATCTCCAAAATCTTTTTATAGGAATTTGTCTCAGAGAGGTCTATGACGACGCTTACCAAACTGGCGAAAGACATTGCGGAGGTTAAGGAGCGCAATAGACGAGTTGAGGCAGATAAGGCGTGGGAGACGTCCTGGACGAGAAAAGTGATCATTGCAATACTAACTTATCTTGTCATGGTGGTTCTTTTTATAACCGTAAAGCTTCCCGAGCCATGGCTCAATGCACTTGTTCCAACAACAGCATTTTTTGTGTCAACATTGACCCTCCCCCTCTGCAAAAAATGGTGGTTACATCAGCGATGAAAAAAGAGATACGGGTTCTTGGCATTGATGATGCCCCTTTTGACAAATGGCATGATCACGAAACACCAGTCATTGGGGTTGTTTTTCGTGGTGGCTCTTTTATTGATGGTATCCTTTCTACGATGGTAAAAGTTGACGGTGATGACGCAACAACAAAGCTCGTGACCATGATTTGCAAAAGTAAAAAATTTCATGCCCAACTTCAAGCAATTCTTTTAGATGGCATTGCTGTAGCAGGGTTTAATGTCATCGATGTGCAAACCCTTCATAAAGAAACAAGACTCCCCGTTATTGTTGTCATGCGGAAATTTCCAAACATAGAAAAGATAAAGGAAACACTGCACAAACTCCACAAGGACGCAAAGATACCCTTGATTGAACATGCGGGCCCTATAGAACGGGTAGGAAAGATCTATATACAACGCTGTGGTATTGATTTAACCACGGTAGCACAGATGCTTCAGATTACAACCACTCATGCAGACATTCCTGAACCCTTACGCGTTGCACATCTTATCGGTAGCGGGCTTGTTTTTGGCGAAAGTCGTGGAAAAGCTTAAGAACGAAACATTTAAAAATTTTTATTCTTCCTCTCTTTTTTATGGCATTCAAAAAATGTGAATTTTGTCGAGAAAATAAAGTACCCATAGGCGGGCAGTGCAATAAATGCGGCTTTATTGATGGACTGAGGAGAATGCCAACATCGGCAGAATTTAAGACAGCACGAAAGATCAATGAAGAGCACAACTATGCACCGTACGAAAGTATTGATATGCTGTTATTGGACTAATTCCTTGGAAAGGTAAAGACATACAGCGGCTTTTCAGTTATCCTTACGGTGATAATAGCCCCTCTTTCACAGTAGTACTCTTCGCTCAAAGAGTCGATAACCACCATGCTTTTACTACTGATAGTGGTTACGTGGACAGATTCTTTTGCCGGGAGAATGCCCTTCACAAGCGTTGCCTTGTTTACTCTTCCTACATGTGGCTCTCGTACTAAATATTGGAGGGCTTTTCGCGAGAGATTCATGGGTTTTCCCCCAGCAGATTTTACCCATCCATGTGATCCGGTTGGCGTGGCCACTAAAACACCACTGCTCAGCTGTCGTTCTTCTCTTCCCTTGACCTTTAGAAGGCAGCGAAGTGCATGACTTGGTTTGACCGGCCCAATATAGACTTCATTGGTAGCCAAGGCTGTTTTTCTTACTCTTTCATTTTTATGCGGATCTTTTATCGTTGTTTCTAGCCTTAAGTACGAGATGAGTTTGGCTTTACCATGACGAACCATCTCCATCTTAGCGACAAAATCTTCTTTAGTACACGCCATGTAGAATCCTTCTTTTTGCAGAGGGTTCGTATTGACCCCCAAGAGAGGAGTCGTATCAAGTACATGATGGCTGGTACGGATAAACGTTCCGTCACCACCAAGCGTTAAAATAAGGTCACGGCCCTTGACAATCGTTTCATTCAGATATTCACGTTCAATCGAGGTAAGGGTAAGGGGCAAGGTCTTTAGATATGAGGTAACTACATGAAGAGTAGCCCTTTCTTCCGGACTTTGGGGCTGCATATACACGACGAGAATATTTTTGATTAGCATAACAAACCTCAAATGTTCCGAATTGAGTAACCCATAAAAAAGAACACCATTTATAAGGTTTTGCCATAACCTTTTAAAAAGAACCTACTTTCTTTAGCTCATGGCAAACTATGTATACGAATTAAGAATCCCAAAAGACAGGGTTGCTGTCCTTATTGGAAAGAATGGGGAGGTCAAAAAAGAATTAGAACAAGAAACAAAGACTTCTATTGAAGTAGATTCTACTGAAGGTGATGTTTTTGTTTCTGGGGATGACGCAATCCAGTTGTTTACTGTTAGAGAGATTATTAAGGCCATTGGAAGAGGATTTAATCCAGAACTGGCTAAATTACTCCTTAAACAAGATTATACCTTCGAGATGATCCCTCTTACTGATTTTATAAAGAACAAAGGTAATATTTTACGACTCAAAGGACGAGTCATTGGAGCGCAAGGCAAATCACGAAAAACGATTGAGGCATTGACAGAAACTCATTTATGTGTCTATGGCAAAACAATAGCTATTCTTGGATTACCTGAGAATGTTGCAACCGCCCGTCGTGCTATTGAATCACTGCTTTCAGGAAGCCCTCACTCCTCTGTTTACCGATGGTTAGAGAAAAAAAGAAGAGAATTAAAACAGCGGCCGAATGTTTAGATTCTTTATATTATATACTATATATAAAATGCTCAAATGATCGCAAGACATGCACCCAGACTTACTTAGAGATTACAGAGCGAGAATTTTACCTTGTATTGAAGATCCGATTCGTGAAGTAGTAAATGCACTATGGGGATTACCTTTTGTTGTTGATACCTTTGAAACATGTAGCGGACACATTGTTACGAATAATGCTGGTAACAGTTGTAGTCTATATGGGAAACTCCCCGGAGGTCTATACTTGTACCCCCATGACATCAGACTAGGGATTGATTTTTCACAAGAACATGGATTAGGGGAGAGAGCTGGAGCATTCAGAAGAGATATGGCAAGTATTGAGGTTGATATTGGTTTACAAGTGTTATTTAAATCTGTATGTGGATATCGGGCTATCGACGGAACTCAAACAGAGGTTTTGCACGTATTTTACAGCTCATCTTTTCCGGATAGGGACCTTGAACCACCAAAAACAGGTGTAGACGAATACATTAGAGCAACGGAAGCTCGTTTGATAGATTTTTGGGAGGCATTTGCATTACTTCTGAAGAGATATAACCCGGAAACACAAATATCACCAATTGCAGGGAAGAATTTCTCGCAAATCATTGATTGGGCAGACTTAGGAGATTCTAAGAGACACATCTTTCGATAGGCATTTTTTGAGACAAACTCTAATGTTTTCAGTGCGTGAATACTCATATGGAACGAAAAGAAGTATTACTGAAATCTCCTAAAGGCGTTGGAAGAAAAGACAGGAGAATCTATTGTATCAACGGAAAATTATTTGTTTTTGGCTGGGGGATAAAAAGGAGAAGTTGATTGAAGATAAATAACGTATCAGTTCTCATTCAAATCTGTAATTCATAGTATTCCTTTAATTTCCATTCATTGTTTACTTTCAGAAATTCATATTTCTGTGTTGTCGTTTTTTGAAGTATACCCTTAGATCTATACTTCACCTCAACGGTTGCATTATCGTTAGTTACGATTTCATTTTCTACTCCAATATATTCAAAATATAATCCTTGAGAATTCCAAGAATATTTCATATTAGCTAACTCATCATTCCATTGATCGTATGAATTATAGTATGATTGCACATCTGAGTGTAAATAATTAAATACTTCTTCTGAACCGGTGCCTTTGATAAGGGCTTTAACCCATTGTTCAGCAATTTTTGTTGGCGTTACTTTTGGTTGTTGGGAGGTATTTGTTTCTGAACTGTTACAACCACTTAAAACGACCATAGAAATCAACGCTAGTATTATAACAACATCAGTTCTTTTAAGCACTATCGTCACCTTTAAGCCTTTCGTATCATGTCTATATAAATGTTTCTAACAAAAATGTCTCTTTTAGTTAGTCCTCTCCCTCTATTAAAATTTGGATACTAGCCAAACATCCTGATATAGTCCTGGCCTTCAAGCTCTTCTTCCCGCTTTACTTTCCTGATCGCGTTGAGGAAATCTTCCTCGCAAACCTTTTCACGGTTCTTTCTGATGGCAAAATAGCCAGCTTCAGTAACAACGGCCTTTATTTCAGCTCCCGAAAAGTCTTTCATCTTTACCAAGAGATCCTCAACCCGTACCTTCTGATCGAGGTTCATAGGTTTTGTATGGATCTTGAAAATTTCTCTGATACCGTCTTTGTCTGGATTAGGGACCCTAATAAGTCTATCCAATCGTCCTGGACGGAGGATTGCTGGATCTAGGATATCTTTCCGGTTCGTACAGCCAATGATCTTGACATTATCAAGATTCTTGAACCCATCAATTTCAGCAAGGAATTGCATAAAGGTTCGTTGCACTTCTCGTTCTCCTGAAGTCCCGACTTCAACACGCTGTGCTGCGATGGCATCAATCTCATCAATAAAGACAATGGAAGGAGCCTTTTCTCTCGCAAGGTCAAACATCTCTTTGACTAAACGTGCACCTTCGCCGATAAATTTCTGGACAAGTTCGGATCCAACAACCTCTATAAAGGTTGAATTGGTTGAGGTAGCAACTGCCTTTGCCAGTAATGTTTTTCCTGTTCCTGGGGGGCCGTGGAGAAGGATTCCTTTAGGCGGCTGAATTCCCACGCGCTTAAACAGCTCTGGTTTTTTTAAGGGAAGCTCGATAACCTCGACAATCTCTCGAATCTGATCTTGAAGTCCGCCAATATCGTTCCATGGAACTTTTGGTTTCTCAACAATGACAAACTGTTCCACATTAAAGCGTTTATACCTCCCTATCCGCTCAACAATGTTCAGATTTTTCTGATCGGTTAAGACCAAATCCCCACTTTTGAGCTCATTCACCTGCTGTGAGATGTTAACGCAGAACAAGTTTCCATTAGGGATCTTTATGATTGCACGATCCTCCATTAAGTCGCGTACTTCACAAACCATCAGGGGAGGAGTTTTCAGACGGTCAAGTTCATTCTGTAGCTGCATAATCGTGAGTTTTAATGCCTTGTTCTCCTCTTCAAGAGGGTTCTTGCTAATGGCGTAACTATAAAAAACATCATCGGTTGAAAGTCTCCCATCCTTAGTTTCATGTCCGTTTGCTTTATTATTCTCTACCATAGCTATTGAGGATGGATTTGATCTATAAAAATATTGTGCTTATTTGGGCTGTAAGGTAAGAGGGGTATAAGCAATTTTTTTTCTAATCCAAACCCAACCAGCTTTGCACAAATAGTCCCTAAAAAGTGCCAATTGCACAATAAGTAGGTTTTCTGCACAAAAATTATTTTTCCAAAAAATCACCAAAACCTTTATATAGTTATCATTCATTATCATTTTCGGTTTTAAAATAAAGGTAAAAAATGGAAAAAATATTAGATGTTAACTACAATTATGTAAGTTTGACGAGTTTTGAAAGGTTTGTAAAAGAGGACTTGTCAAAAGTGCAAGAGGAGTTTACACGGGATGAACTTCTCGTCGGTAAATCAGCAATTACAAGATTACCAAAAATAAGAAACTTATTAAAATTTTCTATGGCTTTGGGAATGATAACCAAACCCAATGGAGGTTATCGCAAAAGCCCACAACAGGAATGGAGAGAATATTTTAATAGAATACAGGAAGATACAGATACGCATAAACCTTCAAGAAAAATACTTTTACCTCTTATTCATTCATCAGAACAATTTAAAGAGATTATTTCTTTTTTAAAAAGTGAAAATGTATCCAGAAAGGAGTTTATAGGATTTTTGATGAGTAAAGACGAAAATGAATTTAAAGAATCACATTATAAACTTACAGCAATGGCTCTTTCGAATATGCTTTTTGAGGTTGGATTGATAGGTCGAATAAGAACAAAGGGAGGAAGAGTAAAAAGAAACAGAGATACTAAGTTGTTAGCTGAAATAGATTTAAATTTAAAAGAAACTGAAAAAGCAGAGGAACAACAAACATTTTTTACTAATCATGGATTAAAAGAGATACTGTTAAAAATAGGGATTACTAAAGACGAAATTGTAGATATGGTATGGGTTTTGCCCGACGACAAAAGAAAAAAATTAATAAAAGAAATAATCTAAGAAGAGTGAAAGTGTAAGCGGAGAGGTGATTACTTCTGCTTAAAAATTTAGAATAAATCTCACTTGCAGACGGTGAGGGAGTCTGCCACAGAGGTTAGCATCCAATCCGAACGCCCTGCACGGATGAATCGGTGGTAGCCAGATGTTAACCTTTGTGTCCCTTTTTCACAATCACGCCACCGTCGGATAATCTGGCATTTCGCCAGTTTAACACACTGGTTTCCTTCACGGGATTTCCGAGTTCAAATCTCGGCGGTGGCGGACTTATTATCATAAAAAGAAACCACGATTGCTCGTGGCTCTTTGGTTTTAAATCAAAGGTATAATGGATAGAAATCCACAATACTTTGAATTATGTTTATATAGAGATTCAATTCTATATAAATATAATTCATTTTGGGATGAAAACAAAATGAAAGAAAAAAGCTTAATTTTTCTTCGATTCAAATTTAAAAAAAGATGCAGTGTCCTAACAATCGTTTCTTTCTAGAAAGAACGTTTGTATCTGCATCTTTCTTATATACACAGATATATACTCCCCCTTTATATATTTTTGATTACCCACACAAAGTTAATTAATTAGTTTATGAGTTAATCTTATCATCCCTAACCATCTATTAATCCCTGTTTCTATCTGCAATCCAGCCAATTCACAAGGTATTTCTCCCGTCGTAGTATGGGCTTCTATAAAGTTATGTTGAAGAATAATACCCGCCAAGAGTATGGGAGCACTCCATAGAGCCTTTAATCCTCTGAAATCTTCTACTCTATCCTTGATCTTAGAGAAAACCGTTTCTATCCTTACATTGTACTTGCCTGTTCTGCTGGTATTGACTACCCTGTGTTGTGTCAAATCTTCTCTTTTACCTTTGTTTGAATAAAACACTTTGTTAAATGCTCTTGGGTAAAACTGAGCTGCATCGGTTTGAATATACTTTGGCTTACCTTTTGCCTTAATCTTTTCAAAGAACTCAATAGCGTCATCGGTATCCTGTTCTGTTGGAGAATAGAGCGTCGCACTGATAAATCGAGTATCCCAATCGACAGAACACCAGAAAATATCATTTCTTTGTTCACAATCAATCTCAGTCTCATCAGCATAGCATTTACCACCGAGCTTAGGAGCAAGGCTATCTACATACTGCCAAACCTTGAGAGCATATCTTCTACACCAGTCAAGCACTGAGACATGGCTTATCTTAGTCTCTTCATGTCTTTTGAAGGTATTCCTTACCTTACGACTGGACAAGTTCGAGAAGTAAAGATCAATTGCTTTGGTTATTTTGTTCTCGTTGTTTCTCATACGATAAAATCCTTCGTCAATACAAAATGATCTTTTACAATCTTTACAGATATATCGTTGGATATTCCCTCTATGTTCTGTCTTTATGAATCCTTTCTTTACTGTATTCTGGCTCTTACAGAAAAGACAAATCGAAGGTTTTTTATTGTCAGAAGTCTTTACATCCCTTTGAGGTTTAATTTGTTCTTGACAGGGCATTTTGAATCTCTCCAGCCATTCGGTGCTCTAACACCGTTTGGCTATTTCTTTCTAAGAATGAGTTATTTAAATACTTCACGTCGAGAAATGTCGAGTGCACCGACGGTGAAATGACTGTCTCAAACCATTAAATTCTGGCATTACAGAGGCTATAAACCACTAGACTTTCCACTCGACAAGAATATACCCCGCTAAGTTTACAGCCAATGCTTATTGACCTATAAAGAAGTAGGTGAAAAACTGTAGTGCCAGTGCGATAAGGACAAGGAAGACATAATTTTTTTTGCTCCATTGTATAACCTTTGCACCATCAAACGTCCAAAACGGTAACAGATTAAAGAGGGCAAGCCAGCTATTAATGAGTGAAGCAACAAGAAGAATATGCTTCCCTGAAGCAGAAAACCCTACTGCAGAGAGGCTCAGGAAGAGGCATGCAAGGATGATGTTGGTTACCGGTCCAGCTGCACTGATCAATCCATGCTCTCGCTTTTTGAGATGTCCGGTAATAAAGACCCCACCAGGAGCTGCAAAAACAACACCAAAAAAAGACAAAAGAATGGTAACCATGAGCATCTTATAATCTGCCTTGAATACTGCTTCGCATCCGAATCGTTGGGCAACGATCTTATGGGCAAGCTCATGCAACAGAAAGCCAACCCCCACGATGATGATGGAGACTACTAAAAACGAAAAAAAGGAAAAGTCTGGTAGCAAGTATGCTCGTTGTGCAAAGGTAAATGCAAGACTGACAACAAGCAGAGCAACACCAAGATCTCTCCATTCTTCAGGTGAAAACCTGAGCCGAAATTTTCTGAAAGAGGTCACATCCCACCGCTTATTCTTTCTATAATAGAAAACCTAAATGTTTAATAATTTGTTAGGTTTTCTAGTATATAATTGAGGAAAAACATATTAAAAACTATTGTCCTCTATTATATTTTCCCAAATATTCGTCTGAAACACCGGGGATTTATAAATCTATCAGGTGCAACGTATTGGTCACCATTCTGTCAACTGCGGGGATAATAGATAAGCTAATTCTTCTTTTAACTTATCTAATAAGCGATAACTTTATAAGTATGATGAAATCTCCTCATTGCTATGACACAATCAAAGCTTCCGAATTGGCTTGAAAACAAATACACTGTCCTCTGGGACAAGTTTAAGGGAGCAACATTTAGGATGGAGGATGCTGAAAAAATACTGCAGCGAGGTGATGTAGAAAAAGTTCAAGGCGTTGCCGTTGTCCTATCAGAACTTAGAAAGGCAGGATGGATTGTTGTTGTGCCTGATCCTAAAGACGCACGCAAAAGCATTTACCATCTTAAGAGCAAGGATGACATCATCAAGAGTATTTTTAGTGCCGAGACTCTTTCACGTTCTGATATTGAAGGCATTCTCAAAAAAGCGGCAGACCTTATTAGAACTCGTGTTGATTACAAATTTATTCTTGTTCTGTTATTTTACAAGAGAATAAGCGATAAGTGGGAGCTTGAGTATCAGCACGCTTACGAGCAAGCATTAAAAGATGGTTTCAAAGAAAAAGAGGCAAAGCAAGAGGCAAAAAATGCAACCTACCACGACTTTGTTATTCCAGAAGACTTTCTGTGGGAAAACATCAGAAAGGAAGTAAGCAAGTTACCAGAAAAATTCTCTGAAGCGCTCAAGGTCTTGGCAGATAAGAATCAGGACCTCAAAGACGTTCTTGATAACATGGACTTCATTCAATTCACTACCAACAGGGAAAATGCAGAAATGCTTAGGCAGCTTGTTGAGCTTTTTAGCGAAAGAAAACTTCACCACGTCTCAGCAGATGTTTTGGGTGATGCATACGAATGGGTCTTGCGCTACTTTGCACCAGATAAAGCTAAGGAAGGTGAGGTTTACACTCCACGAGAAGTCATTCAGTTGCTTGTTGAAGTTTTAGATCCTCAGCCAGGCCAGAGTGTGTATGATCCTGCTTCGGCTTCAAATGGGATGCTCATTATTTCGTATAAACACATTGAGCAGATGAAAGGAAAGAAAGAAGCTGACAAATTGTTTTTATTCGGACAGGAAGCAAATCATAAAACACTAGCATTTGGTCGAATGAATCTCTATATTCATGATATTAAGAATGCTAAACTTGCCTTCGGGGATACCCTTCTTTACCCTAAATTTAAGGAACCTGATGGAGTTAAGCAATTCGATAATGTTATTGCAAACCCGCCCTGGAATCAGGATGGCTACGACGAAGTTGTCTTGAAGAAAGGAGATTTCTGGAAGCAACGCTTCAATTACGGTTTTGTGCCAAAACAATCCGCAGACTGGGCATGGATACAGCACATGCTTGCCTCTTCCAAAGGAAAAGTAGGCATTGTCATTGACAACGGTTGCTTGTTTAGGGGAGGCAAGGAAAGGGCCATCAGAATGCTTGTTATTGATGGAGATGCTCGTCTCAAAAGCGATTTAATTGAATCGGTGATATTGTTACCAGAGAAACTATTCTACAACACAGGAGCTCCTGGGGCAATTATTATTTTCAATAAAAACAAGAAGCACAAGAATGGAGTTCTCTTCATTAATGCTTCCTCAGAATACGAACAGCATCCTGACGTGCGCAAGCTAAACTGGCTTTCTACTTCCAACATCAAAAAGCTTGTTGACACCTACAAAGGCTGGAAAGAACAAACAGGATTTTCTCGCATGGTTCCGCTTGATGAGATACGCAAGAATGACTACAACCTGAACGTCTCTCTTTACGTTTACCCTGAAGAAAAAACAGAAGTAATCGATGTCATGAAAGAATGGGCTGATTTGAAAGCTATCGAGAAAGAGGAAATCGAAGTCGACAAGAAGATTGAAGGTTTCCTGAAGGAGATAACATGAGGGAGTTACAATCATTTGTTGGAAAAGATAACGATGACCTTGAGAAAGAACTAGGATTCACACATTACATTGAATTAAAAGACAGATTATCCTCAGGTAAAGACCAAAATCATGAAGATATTGTAAAATCACTTTTTGAGTTTATTAAAGACCAGGATTTAAAGATTGTAAAAACTGATGATGGTGTAATAGTAGAAATTTTTGATATGCTTCGCAAGGATATCGTTTTGAATCTCGAGTCGCTAAAGCATAAAAAAGGCGTTTTTTGGGAAGAAGAAACTGAAATGTGCTTTGCACTTCTTGGAAATAATTTTTTCTCATATGTCTTTCCCAACACGATTATGTTTTCTGCAAATGAAGAAAATTCTAATAAAATGGCTGAAATATTACAGAACTATAATTTAGACTTCTTCGGACCTGAAACGATTGAGAAGTTTGAAGATCATGAACATAAAAATGCTAAATTAGGAAGAAATGAGCAATGTCATTGCGGCTCTGGAAAGAAATACAAAAAGTGCTGCTTAGATGAGGATATCAAGAAATATGGTAAAGCAATCAAAATCTGAAACACAGATGTATCAAGTTACATGGATAATCCTTAATGCAGTTAAGCATCTGCATGTCGGAAAGATCAAGCTAGCCCAATTTCTTAAAGGATCAAAGTCAAAAGAGGTAAAACCTATTTCTAATGAAGTGGTTTATGGCGGACTGATGTGGTTTGATATACCTACTATTACGGGATTTATTGAACAATTAGAGAATATGACACTTATTCAAAGAAAGATAATTCAGGGATATTCACGCGATTATCCTATATTAGAGCTCACTCAAGCAGGCAAGCTAGTCATAGATGAGAAGAAACAGATACCTTTGCAAATCATCAAGCAAATTAAGCCTGCCACTGTAGGCGAATCAGAAAAAGAAACTCTAAAATTAATTCAGGATGGCAAAACTGTTTCTGAAGTAGCAAAAGAAAGGAATCTTGTGGAGTCAACAATTTACACACATATTTTTAGGCTTATTTCAAATGATTATTTAGCATGTTCGGACGTTATTCCAAAAGAAACAATCCTGATGATAAATGAGACGGCCAAGAAACTGCCATCACCAACAGTCAAAGAAGTAAAAGAATTATTGCCTGAGGTAAGTTATGATGAAATTAGGTGCGTGCTTGCAGCGTTGCAAAAAGAGAATCAAAATGAAACAAACTGAAATAGGAAAGATTCACACTATCGGTGGAGGTCAATAAAATGATGATGGAAATGTTTGCAAATAGGTTCCCAGATGTAGCCGAAAAGGAAACAAGGTGTATTCTTATGCCTAAAGGAAAAGATTTGCCAGAAGGGCATTATTATTTTCCAGAAAGCTTCTGCAACGATAAGAAATGCGATTGCAGAAGGGCTTTCATTAATGTGATTTTTGAAGAGGAACCTATAGCAACAATTGGCTTTGGCTGGGAAGACCTTGATTTTTATGAAAAATGGGCTGATGATAAAAGCATGGCTAACCACTTAAAAGGTCCTATACTTGAATTAACTGGGAGAGGAACAAAACATTCTGAGAATGTATTGAACCTATTTAAGGAAGTTCTTATGCAGGACAAATTATTCCTTGAGAGGCTGCCAAAACATTACAAGAGGTTTAAAGAAAGTTTAAGCGATAGCGAAGAAGATGACGCTGCAGATGAATTAGAGGATTTCAATCCTGATGAGCATGCTGTCATTAACTTATGCAGAGACATAGGCAGTGGATTCGAAGCAATAAATGACAAAAATAGAGAAGCATTTTATCCGATAATTATGGCGATTGAAGAGACAATTTGGTCGCATTATTCAAAAAATAGTTCACTAAAAGACTCTGAAGTGATTGAATTACTAAAAAATCTTAGGGACAACATCTTATCTGAGAAAGCGTCATTCAACGGGCTTGAAGAGGAGATCATCAGCAAAATTAAACTGGTTTTATTCTTGAATAGCTATGATGAACGCGATTTGTCATTATCATTATCTTCCGTCATTAAATCTGCAAAACTGCACCGATCAATTGGAGGAAACAGAGGGTATTTGAATTTTATCTCACACTTTTTTGGGCAGATGAAAAAATGAAACAAAAACTAAAACAAATTAGAAGAGAAAAAATGGATTTCATTGGCACATGGCGCATAACTAAAATGAGCGAATGGGATAATGATTATGTCAATGAAGAAGTAAGGGCATTTATTAAAATAGAAAAATCAGGAATTGGAGAGTTTCATTTCGGCTACGTTCAATGCTCAATGTCAGGAGACTTCAAAAAATCAGGAGAAAATTTAGTGTATGACTTCACATTTGAAGGCAGTGATGAATGCGATCCCACAAACGGTGATGGTTGGATGAAAGTAAATCCTGATGGAACAGCAGAAGGTGAAATAAGGTTTCACATGGGAGATAGCTCAAAGTTTTGGGCGAAAAGAGCAACAAAATGACACAACAGAAACTAAAGCAAACTGAAATAGGAATGATCCCCCAAGATTGGAGAGTATTTTCTCTTGATGAGACTACTGAAATAAACAAAGAAAGCAGAGATCCTTCTAATAAACCTGAAACTCCTTTCTTCTATATAGATATTGAGTCTGTTGAAAATGAAAGTGGAAATATAAAAAATGTAAAAAGACTAATTGGAAAAGAAGCGCCATCAAGGGCTAGAAGAGTCGTTCATGAAAACGACGTCATAATGTCAACTGTGAGACCTTACTTGAAAGCCTTTGCCATTGTTGAGAAAAAGTATGAAAATCAGATATGCTCAACGGGCTTTGCGGTTCTTACATCGAAAGATAAGATTCACCCGAAATACTTGTTGTATTCTTTATTTACTAAGGGAGTGATAAATCAATGCACTAAAATGATGACTGGAGGACAGTATCCTGCACTTAATAGCTCACAAGTTGCACGTATAAACATACCACTTCCTCCTATTTTAGAACAAAAGAAAATTTCAGAAGTTCTCTCCACCGTCGACACTCGTCTTGACATCGTAGAGAGAGAGAGTCAGCGAGTCGAACGGCTCAAGGTGGGCCTCATGAAGGAGCTGTTCGACGGGAAGAAGTGGCCTTCCGTTCTTTTGGGAGATGAAAAATTCTTCGAGATGATCATGGGGCAGTCCCCTCCTTCAGAATTATACAATCGAGATGGAATCGGACTTCCTTTCTTGCAGGGAAATGCAGAATTTGGCGATTTGCATCCTTCGCCTACGATCTATTGTTCAAAGCCTTTGAAAGTGGCGAAAGAAGGAGATATATTGATTTCAGTTAGAGCTCCCGTTGGAGAAGTAAATATGGCTAATACTGATTGTTGTATTGGCAGGGGAGTTGGAGCTATTCGAGCAAAGGATGGTGTGGATAGCCAATTCTTATTCTTCTACTTAAAATCTGTCAATTCTAAATTGGACTCCATATCAGGAGGATCGACATTTAAGGCAATCACAAAAAATCAGCTGGAAAAACTTGAAGTTTTTCTACCACCGATAACTGAGCAGAAGAAGATATCGTTAATGTTGTCAACAATAGACAAAAAACTTTCAATTCAAAAATCCAAGAAATCAAAACTTGAAAGCATCAAGAAAAGCCTCATGAATGATCTTTTGACAGGCAAGAAAAGAGTGAAGGTGACACAATGATGCAACCGTACGATAATTTCGTACTTTTTAGGGAAATATGTACTTACTCACATAATATATGGTGCTATTATTCAATGAGGAGGCTGCAAAATGACTGATCATAACGCTTTAGTTGTCTTTCAGGACAAGAAGATTAGAAGAATTTGGCATAATGAGGAATGGTATTTCTCAATAGTTGACATTGTTGCGGTCTTATCGGAGAGTGAGAACCCTCAAACATACTGGAGAGTTCTTAAAAAAAGGCTAAAAGATGAAGGAAATGAAACCGTTACAAATTGTAACGCTTTGAAAATGCCTGCCTCGGATGGCAAGATGAGACTGACTGACGTAGGAAATGTAAAGGAAATATTCAGGCTAATCCAATCTATCCCCTCTCCAAAAGCTGAGCCGTTCAAGCAGTGGCTCGCTCAGGTAGGCTATGAGCGTGTTGAGGAAATACAGAACCCAGAGCTTGCCCAGGCAAGAATGAAAGAGCTTTACAAGGCAAAAGGCTATTCTGATGACTGGATTGAAAAGAGAGTTAGAGGCATCGCGGTTAGACAAGAACTGACAGACGAATGGAAGAAAAGAGGAGTCAAAGAAGACAGAGAATACGCAATTCTTACTAACGAGATAAGCAAAGCAACATTTGGTCAGACTATTGAAGAGTACAAAGAACTCAAGGGGCTTAAAAAGGAGAATCTTAGAGATCATATGGATGATTTGGAGCTAATCTTTACCATGCTTGGAGAAGCCTCAACAACAAAAATCACAAGAGGCAAGAATGTACAAGGGTTCGTTGAAAGCAAAGACGCTGCACGAAAAGGCGGCAAAATAGCTGGAGATGCCAGAAGAAAGCTCGAAATCGAATCTGGAGCAAAAGTCGTTTCGCCAGATAATTATCTCTCAGAACCTGAAAAAGATAAGAGAAAGCGGCTAAAAGGAAAATGAACCCAACACTAAAACAGCTTGGAAAAGAAGAACTGTATTCGCTTCTGCTTGAGTTATCCAGCCTAAACAAGGAAAATGCAGACTTTTTGAGGCTGAAACTTGAGAAAAATCCGGAAAATGCAATTGATTATTACAAGAAAAAGCTGAAAAATATTCTTTGGAGCGAAAGAATAAATCTTCGTGATGCTAGAAAAGTTATTTCTGATTTTAAGAGAATATCAAAACAGCCAGAGCATCTTTTAGAATTGATGACCTTCTATGTTGAGACTGGCGTTAAACTAGGAGAAGAATACGGAGACATGTATGAGACGTTTTATTCAAGTATGGAATCCATGTTTGAACAGATTGTTAAAACTTTGAATAATAACCAAAAGTTGATACCTCGATTCAAAGCAAGGCTTGACTCAATTATTGAGCGAAGTTGTGAGGGATGGGGACATAAGGATACTTTGGAAGAGATATATGAGGAACTGAGAACTGGAGGAAAACAATGAAGCCGCTCATTTTATCCTTCGCTCCGCCTGCAAAATGGAGAAATGAGAAGCAAACCAATAACTTGAAGGGTGAAGCATGGCAAAATATGAGGTTGCTAATTCTTAATAGAGATAATTATACCTGTGCCTATTGTAGTTTTCGTTCTGAAAAATACCAAATTGTAGATCATATTGATGGGGACCCTGAGAATAATAGCGATAAGAACTTCCAAATTGTTTGCCAAATGTGCAATCTAATAAAACATTCTGGCATGGGTTGTGAGATAACTGGAGTGGTTGACCTATTTAAGGTTTCAAAATACGGCCAAAATGATATTATGAAAATAACAAGGGAAATGAGAGATAAAGATTCATCAGATGCAGAAATACAAGCGCATTTAGGACTAAAAAATAAGGTAGACTTCAAGATGGATAGAGATTATCTAAAAAGCGTATTCGGTTTTGTAACATCAAGAAAAAGCAAAGAAGAGGATGATATGTACAATCACTGGTTAGAATATCATAAAAAACAAAGGATGATAAAAAATGCCTCGCTTTAACGAAAAATCAGTCGTGGAAGATTATATCGTTGAACAGCTTCAAAGTAAAGGATGGATTTTTGTCCCAGGTAACGCTTTAGAAAGAGATAATTTCGAAGAGCCGCTTTTAATAAGGAATTTAATCAAGCAAGTAAAGGCCATAAATCCTATTGATTTGAGAGATGAGGATATTAAGAATTTACTCAATGAACTCAGGTTTAAGCCAAGCAATCAAGAGGGTATAAAACAGATACTGCTTTACTTGAAAGAAGGCATCTCCATAAAGATTGAGAAGGATAAAACGCTCAAGAGAATCAGGCTGTTCGATTATGATAATGTCCAAAATAACGAGTTTATTGTCACAAGACAGGCCGTTTACACGAGAGGCAACAAGCAAATACGAACAGATATTTTTCTGTATGTAAATGGCATTCCTTTAGTAGACATTGAGTGCAAGAATCCAGCGAGTTTTTCCGAAAATTGGTATGACGCATTCAAACAAATCAAAAGTTACGAACAAGATATCCCTGAGCTCTACAAATATGTGCAGATAGGCGTTGCTGCAGAGCAAATAGCTAAGTATTTTCCCATTGTTCCCTGGAATGAGAATGTAAAGATAGATGAATGGAAGTCAGAAAAACTTGACTCTATCGATTCGGTTATTCAACTATTTATCCCGGAAACACTGCTCGATATTATCAATAACTTTGTTTATGTCAGGGTTCAGTATGGAGAAGCCACAAAGGTTCTTCCAAGATACATGCAATATCGAGCAGTAGGAAAAGTCGTTCAGAGAGTCATCAATAACATTGAAGGTAAAGAAGAAAAGAATAAAGGCCTGATCTGGCACTGGCAAGGTTCTGGAAAGACTTTAGAAATGATTTTTGCAGCAAACAAGCTATATCGTTCTGAGGCAATGGCTAATCCTACGATATTTCTTATTATCGACAGGCAGGATTTAGAAGAACAGCTTTATGATGAGTTTAATGCTCTGGACATGACTCTTCCAGAACTCATTGGTTCGGTCAGTGGTATGAGGAAAGTTCTTCAGCATGACCAAGGCAGAGGAAAACGAGGAATTTTCATCACTTTAATTCATAAATTTCGAGCTGAAGAACTTCACGTCCTTCAAAAAGAGCTTGAGAAAATTTCAACAGACAAAGAAACAATTCTTACAAGGAAGAATGTTGTCGCATTCGTTGATGAAGGCCATAGGACACAATATGGCACGTTAGCAGCTCAAATGAGAGCCATACTCAAGAACACGTTCTTTTTCGCATTTACAGGAACACCTATCTCAAAACCTAAGAAAGGTGTTGACACATATGATGTATTCAGTTATCCTCCAGAAGAGAAGTACCTTGACAAATATTTCATTACAGATTCGATTAACGATGGCTTTACTGTAAAGATAGCGTATCAACCAAGACTTGAAAGAGAAGTTCATTTGAATAAAGAAATGCTTGATACATTTTTGGAAGTTGAATATGAAGAAATTCCCGAAGACGCAAGAGAAGTTGTTAAAGAGGACGTTAAGAAGAAAATTGGCTTGCTAAAGGCGTATCTTGAGAATCCTCAAAGAATTGCAAAAGTGGCGAAAGATATCGCTGAGCATTTCAAAGAAAATGTTGAGGGTAAATTCAAGGCAATGGTTGTTGCGGTAAACAGAGAGTCTTGTGTACTGTACAAAAAAGAGCTTGACAAGTATCTTCCTGAAGAATATTCTGATATTGTGTTCAGTTATGGCGCACGGGATGAACCCAATAGGATTACTATGTATGTCAAAGAAGAAACTGCTCAATACGGCAAGGAGTATGAAGATATTCGAAAAGATGTTATTGAAAAATTTAAAGAGGAAGACTCGCCAAAGATTATTATTGTAACTGATATGCTTCTGACTGGCTTTGACGTTCCCATACTTCAAACAATGTACTTAGACAAACCATTGAAAGAGTATAAGCTGTTGCAAGCAATAGCAAGAACAAACAGGCCATACAAAGATGTAAAAGAAGCGGGGTTGATTCTTGATTATATTGGAATTTTAAAAGAGTTCAGAAGGGCATTTGAAATTTACAGCAAAGGAGAGATAAATGGTGCACTCTTTAGCATTGAGGAAATCAGAAAGGACTTTGTAAGATTGGTGAACCAAATCTTAGACATTTTCAAAGACGTTCCAAAGAACCAATATAATCGTAAAACTCTGCTGAAAGCTGTGGAGATACTCACTTCAAATGAAGAAAAAAGCAAGGCATTCATAGAAGACTACAAGCACATGACGAAAATATTTGAGTTGCTTGGCCCCGACACAATAAAAGCAGAACTCTTCTCAGAATATCAGTGGATAAGCGCAATTTATACCTACTATACACGACTTGTTCTGAGAAGTCAACCAAAAGACAATAGATACTTAGAACAATACTTCAAGAAAACCATAAAGTACATTCACAAAACAACTGAGCTTGAAGAAATCCAGAAATCTCTTCCCATAATTGAATTTGATGAAGACTATTTCAGAAGACTTGAGCAGCACGTCAAGAACAAAGAAGAAAAAGCAGCAAACATAGTCTTTACCTTAAACCGATTTGTTCTCGTTGATAAATTCAAAAATCCAGTCTCAGAAAGTCTTAGTGAGAAAGTTCAAAGGCTTCTTCATTTATGGAAAGAAAAAACAAAGGACTATGAAAAAATATACCAAGAAGGAGTTAAAGCAATCAAAGAATTCATGCAACTCTCGCAAAGGCAAAAAGAGCTTAAATTAAGTAAATTGGATTATTCGTTGCTACTTGTTCTTGAAGATAAGTTTGGGGAGGATACGGAACTAATTGAGGATATCAGAGAACTGTCAATCTCATTGAATGAATTACTATTTGCGGGATGGATATCTCAGCCAACAGCACAAAAAGAAGTCGAAAAGACGGTAAGGCTATTCATTAGACGATATCTCAAGCGTCACAGTTTAGGGATTGATAACCTTAATATTTTATTCGATAAACTCATGGATAGAGTGAAAGCCTATGCAAAAGAAGATTAAAATCTACGACATGGATGTTGAATATGCAGTGAACTATCGATCAGTTCATTATCCTCGTTTAGAGTTTAAAACAGGTAATCTCATGCTCATTCTTCCAAAAAACTATGAATCAGAAAAGAAGATTATTGAAACTCATAAAGAATGGATTTACAAGAAACACAAAGAGATACTTAATTCTCTCAAAGCCAGCAAAAACAAACAGTTAAGCACACATAGAACTCAAGAAGAATTCAAAGAACTTGTTCATTCAATAATTGAGAAAAATCTTCATATCTTACATTTAACAGTCAACAAAGTCTATTTCAAGGAAATGAAATCTAAATGGGCAAGCTGTAGTTCTAGCAAAAATTTGATGGTAAATAGTTTGTTAAGATACTTGCCAGTGCATTTGGTAGATTATGTGGTTTATCATGAAATTGCTCATCTAAAAGAAAGAAAGCACAATGAACGATTCTGGAAGATTATCAAAGGAAAGTACAAAGATCATCAGAAGATGGAAAAAGAGCTGTTTTTATATTGGTTCTTGGTTCAGGAACGACTGAATAAATGGGCTTCTCCTTTAAAAAGGTTAAAACAGCCGAATTCTTAACATCCGTCACTTAAAATCTACAGGTTACGCAGGTGCAAAACTATATAAACAATAGCAAACTCCGTATTGAGGTGATTGTACATGGCATTTGACAAAAGTCTTGATAAACAATTATTCAGTGAAACTGTAGCCTTCGAAACAACGCGGATTACCGTCAGTGTTTTTTCCTATAATGACGGTCAGCCCAAATTACAGATTTCTCGCGAAAACCGTGACCAAAACACCGGTGACTGGGTCTTTAGCAAACTAGGCAGGCTTTTTAAGGACGAAGCTGAAGCAGCATTACCGCTCATGCAGAAAGCCCTTAAGCAGATGAAGTAAGTTGCCTAATCACTTCTACAACAGGTGCATTGCGTGAGGCATAGAAATGTAGACTCGGTGCTCCCTCTTTGCGTAATGTTTCACTCTGTTGAACACACCAGTCAATGCCAGCTTGCCGTACATCATGTGCATTACTATAACCAAGGACCTGTGTGCTAAGTTCATCAGGAATACGACAATGAAAGGTATCTGGAAATATGGTTAGATGTCGTACAGTAGATAATGGTCGTAACCCAGGAACAAGAGGGACATTAATTCCTTCACGAACTGCCCCATCTCTAAAACGAAGATATACTTGCGTGTCAAAGAACATTTGCGTGACCAAATAATCTGCTCCTGCATCAACTTTTTCTTTAAGCCAGGTTATTTCTTGTTCTAAACTCGCCTGAGAATTCCCCTCGGGAAAGCATGCTCCCCCATAACAAAAATCCATTTTGGATCCGTTTTTTTCTCCTGGCCAATACGTACCTTCTCTTAAATCACGAATTTGTCGCATTAGTTCCTTTGCAAAGCTGTGTCCTCCTGGTTCAGGTACAAAGGGAAGGAATTTTCCATCACCATCTTTCCGAGGATCCCCCCGAAGCGCAAGGACATTTTCAATGCCTAAGTAAGAGAGATCAACAAGAAATCCTTCAGTATCATACGCACTAAACCCTGTACAGATAACATGGGGAACAACAGCAACTCCTTGTGTTCTATAACGTTCGGTTAATGTTCCTGCAATACCTACGGTTCCTGGTTTTGCTCTCCCATAGATGGGAACCTTACTCCCGAGAGCATCAGTATGATGTCCTTTAACCTGTTGTGCATGATAGGTCACATCAATATAGCTGATACCAAGTTCAACAAGAGCATCAAGGGTAGCAAAGACTGCATCGGTTGTTTTTCCTAAAAGCGGCGGTTCTATTTCAACAGAAAGAGTTTTCCCTTGTCCATGTCGAAGAATATCAATAACACGCATAAGTGAGGAAAGTTGGTCTGTCTTTAAAAAGGTACTTGCAAGACCAGTAGATTCGAGAAGAGGTATACTTCCTCTACCCCATAGCCTTCCCACCACTATATTAATAAATCATCGCTTATTTCCTGAATGAATGGACTTTGTAGATGCACTTCATCGCTTAGAAGAAGATCCTGTATTTAAAAGCTGGAAACAGGCTCATGAACAGAGTTATCTCATCCATGGTGTGCTGATTACTGATGCCAATGCGCCATGGCAGTTCGGCTATTATGATGAAACTCAGGAAAAGGTAACGAGTTTTATTGTAAGCGAACCCATGCAGCAGCTTCCTGATGATGAGGTTTTTAAGCATCCCGGAGATAAAATCATTGCCTTAACACCAAGCAAAGTAAAGGTTTCCTTTGACCAAGCAAAAGCAAAAGCATTACAGGTTCTTCAAGAGACGTACAAGAATGAGCCTACCCTCAGGCAGATCTACATTATTCAGCATCTTCCGCTCGGCTTAGTTTGGAACATAACCCTGGTGACTAAAGGATTTTATACTATTAATCTCAAAATAAATGCTGAAAATGGTACACTCCTCTCGCAAAAGAAAATTTCACTGTTTGAGTTTAAGCACTAGATATTTCTTTTTCTACACCTGAATTTACGCTGCCGTTAATGTCGTTTTAGCAAATTCCAATTATTTCTCAGTGACGACATAAGGGCTCAAACCTATAGGTTTTGACTCCATAGACTTTAAATAGAACTTACTCGTAGCACAGGAGAGAAGAAAATGACAACCGTTCAGATTCAGCGCAATAACAAGGAGGTTGATCTACCAGTCTATGCTCATGAAGGGGATGCGGGTTTTGATCTTAGGGCTGCCGAAGAAATCATAATCAAACCCGGGGAACTGGGTCTTATCAAGACAGGATTACATCTTGCAATTCCTCAAGGGCATGTCGGTTTAATTTGGGATCGTAGTGGTTTAGCCGCTAAACACCAACTCCATACCTTTGCTGGAGTTATTGATTCAGGATACCGCGGTGAGATCAGCGTTGTTATTAAAAACTTTAGTGATCAAGCATTCCAGGTTACCAAACACATGCGTATCGCTCAAATGATTATCCAGCCAGTTGTTCATGCAACAGTACAGGAAGTAGAGTCCCTTGCCGAGACCATGCGGAGTGGGAACGGCTTTGGAAGTACAGGATTACATTAGACATCATTTGTAAGCGTGTTTGACTGATGGATATTGATGGTATGTTCCGCTGGCAGCAAAAAGAGGTGACACTATGAGTATCAGTTATCGTACTATCTTAAAAAACAAAACACTTACCGACACACTTACTGATTTTGGGACTACGCCTCATAAAGTACGACAAATAAAAGCACAATCGCAAGAGCAAGACGCTTCTGATACCTAGCGAAAGCAAAATATAGCTCTTTGCTTTTTCGTATGCTATGGAAGCCTATATTGTTGGCATCTTCCCTATTTCTCGTCAAGTGCATGGACTTGTTTTCTGTGGATCAAATTTTAAATATGCATTTAGTCCTACTCCGATGTATCTTGAATTTTCTGATGAATGTCGGGTAGACCTTAAACCTATTAAAGAAGAACTTAAATCAATTGTTCCATATACAAAAGAGATTGTTTTTACTGGAGGCGAACCGTGTATCCAGCGACAGGCCCTTCTCTCGTTGCTTGGCTTTGTTAAGCGTTTCAATGCACGAGTAGGTATTGAAACTAATGGATCAAAACCAGAGGTACTTAACTATCTCGTTCAACAAAAGCTTATTGATAGAATACGTCTCATCCTGAATAGCCCTTTTGAAGCACCCTTTTTCCAACGAATCAACAACGTGGAAACATTCTTCACACCTCTTGAAGAGACCATGGCTAAGGTAAGGAAAAGCCTGCTATTGTTACATGCAATCCATGATCGTTTTACTCTTGAGGTCAAAACAAGCATTGTTCCAGGGCTCTTGTACCGAAAAGAAGACCTCTTAAAGATTGCTTCAGGCATTGATGGTATGCATTGCACCTGGATCTTAGAGGCTTTTCAACCGACAAAAGTAATGCCCCTACGCATGCAAAAGATTCGTGCACCTTCCTTTACGTTTATGCAGCATTTGCGTGCATCCTGCTTGATAAAATATCCTAACTTAAGAATAAAAATAATAAAGAAAAGAAGTTAATGGACGTTATGGTGCTCTTTTACTCTTTCATACCCTGTGTGTTCATTGTCATAACTAAACAGCGAGAGAAAGATCTCGACTAATTCGGGATGAAATTCTTCGAGGTAATCAAAGAGCTCTGCTGTTGAACAATAAGGGCAAACATGTACGTTTTTTCCACAAATGACGCACCATGGAGATTTCAGGGTGATGAACTCTCCGGTACTCGGAAGAGGTAGACCTACTTGAAGATCCACATTCCAGGTTTTTATCTCTTCCCCAATACAATCTGCACAGAGGGGGTTTGTTATAACCTCCTGGCACACTACACAATGGTAGTTGTGCATTTGTGGTTGCATGTTCTTCACCTCCTTGGTTATGAAATGGGAAAGGAGGCGGTTCCAACGAACACCAGGTAAAGCGAGAACGTAGCGTCATTACCGGTGCATTGTTAAGAACCGCCTACGGCAGGAACTTAACAGATAACGCCAGTAATGACCACTGTACGCAGACATTTAGCCCAAGCCATCGGACAAAGAATAGACATAACACTCTTAGGTACAGGTGTGGCTTGGAAATTAATCATGATACTGTTCCCACGACCTCCATATATAAATAAATTTAGCTACTGGAATCTATATTCTGGGCAACTCCTTTTGACTTTCAGCTTCATCCAACAGTTTGGTAACGCTCAAGTTAGCAGCTTCAAAGTCCTCTATGTCGTCTATGATCGCCGACATTCCCCGTAAGGGACATCCCCCTTGTCGGTTGGATTCAATCATTTGATGGGACTTTGCCTGAGGCTGCTAACCCTTTTTTTGGATGAAGCTTTGACTTCCGAAAAGTTTAAATAGCAAAAAGTTCACAATTGTAAAGTTTGATCACAAAAATGGTGAATGTATGGACCAAAAATACGCTTCTAGGACCGTTTTTATCTTCCTTCTCGTGCCTTTCTTTCTTATGCTCTTCATAACACCTCTCACGGTAGCAAAGGGCGGTGGAGGGGGAGGAGATGGCGGTGGCTCAGGAGGTGGAGGAAACTCAGGAGGAAGTGGCACAGGGCCGTATCTCACCACGCCAAGCTGTGATGATAAAGGCATGGTAACTTTCCGACAGAACCCACCCATAACTCCAGTAACGATTACCAACCTTGATGACGGAACTCTTTTGCATAATCTCTCTGGAATTTGGGAAGGAACAACCTTTACCTCTGACGAGGCAATTTTAACAAGCGCCGGATCATACCTTATTGGCGATGAGCGTAATGGAAACGTAACCTTTACCTGTCCAGGATTAGTATTTAGTTGTAAGGTTGTTGCGCTCTCCATTGAAAACTGCCAAAAGCTCGATACAGGTATTAAAGCTACGTTTACCTTAGCCAATGCCTCGCTTGATGACCTTACCTATTCATTTACTATTAACTCGAGCAGAGAGATCCTGAGTTATGGGTCAGCATCATACTCCCCGGAGCTGAAATACCTGCACGTAGAACAAGAGAGTAACGATAAGGAAAAATATCATCTCTCCTTGAATGATTCTTTACCCGTAACCGTGCTTCAAATTAGCCATCAGAATTGTATAGGAAGGTACTATGTGTATGCAACCTCAGCGTGCAGTGAAGCAACAACAGGTAACCAAGCAGACGGGACAGGGCTAGAGAAGGAAGGTAAGGAAGTAAGCCAAACAAACCAGGGAAATGCACTCAAATGTGGAGGATATCTTTCTATTACTGATAGAGTAAAATGTCGTCTCAATCTCAGAGAAGAGGAAGAGGATGAATACGAAAACTTTTTCCCGGAATATTGTCGTTCGGTTGATGAAGATGAGGGGGACTGTGTTGCAACCTATCGGGCTATCGGCAAATGTTGGTCTTTCCCCAACGGACCTCCTCGCGTTTCTTGCGTCAAGCAACAACTTCATCTTGGGGATATTGCAACAGAGAAAGCAGCATGTGATCGTTTCAGTGGAGACGAGCAAAGAAGTTGTATGGATGACGTAACTGAGAAAGTCTACGATCTTGTTGAGTTTCGATTATACAATCTTGAGGAAGAGGCAGAGCGGTTGCTTGATGAAAACAAATTATCTGAGGATGCCGTCATCTCTTTTGTTGTGGATATTGAAGCAAGCAAAGTAGCATTCCATGAAGCAAAAACGTTTGAGGAGAAAAAGGCAGTCATCAAAGATACACAGCAGTCATGGCGTGAGCTTATCAAGAGCGTTAGTGTGAAGAGCATGAATGGGGATACATCATGAACAAGGTAAAATGGATTACAAAACCACTGGTCTTTATTCTTCTTATCCTCTTGGTAGTTACGAGCCTCGGATGCGCTCAACAACGAGAGGAAAAGGTTGTAGAAAAAATTCTTCCTGATGAAGGTATGATACCACCACCACGCGAAAATACGACGTTCGAAAGAGATGACAATGTCATTCCAGAAGAGATACCAGGGCAAGTATCTTCTGATGAGATTGAGCTGTTGTATGACGATGGCCTTGATGACGCACTTGCCGAACTCGAACTCCTTGCAAATCTTTCTGAATAGATTTTTTATATTAGATCTGCCATATAATCATACTTATATTCTTGTATTACCGAGCTAGACTCAAATTCTTTTATTATATCTGAGAATTTTAATCTAACAGTTCTGATGATATCATCGAACTCTTTAAATTCTTTTGAACATATACCAATAGTGAAGTCCCATTTACCAGAGTTCTTTGAAACATAAATAATATTTGGGTGACTCACCAAGAACGAGATAAATTCTTTCTCTTTCTCTTGTGTGACATTTGAGAGAACAAAGGTAACATAAGTATACATAGGGTAACCCAATTTTGAAGGATTTAAAAAGGCATGATAAAATCTAATCACTTTCTCTTTTTCTAATCTTCTTAATCTATACTTAATACTATCTCGAGGAATGCCTGTTTTTCTAGACATCTGGCTTATCGAAATTCTTGCATTTTTCTGAATTAATTCTATAATTTTTTTGTCTTTATTGTCTAACTTTATTTTCTCTCCAAATTCTATAGAAAATAGTTCTTTCATACTTACTATTATGGTAAATTAATATATAAATATTTCGTTTTTTGGTAAAAATAGTTTGAATAAATACTTAAACTATAGCATATTACTATTTTTATGGAGCAACAAGATGGAACAACAACATATACTAACGGCTTACAATTCTGGAGCAAGAACCTATGAAACAGTTATGAGAAAATATTGGCATATTGACAGAAAAGAGTTTATTGGGTCTTTAGGAATTAAGCCTGGATTCAACGTTCTTGAAGCTGCCGTAGGCACCGGATTAGACTTACCTTATTTTTGTAGAGGAGTTAGTGTTGTTGGCATTGATATTACACCAGGAATGCTTGAGGTAGCAAGAGAAAAAAAAGGAGAAGCTCAAATTCAACTAGAAGAGATGGATGTACATTCCATGACCTTTTCAGATAGCTATTTTGACGGGGCAGTTTCTACGTTCACCTTGTGTGTTGTTAAAGATCCAAGAAAAGCTTTAGAAGAAATGTTAAGGGTAACTAAGCCAGGATCTAAAATGGCCATTCTCGATTATTGTAAATCGAGAAACCAAGACATAGTTAAATGGCAAGAACTTATTGCTTATCACGCAGCCAACGTTGGATTTCCAAAAGAAACGATTGTATGGAATTCTTTAATGGATTATGATAGACTGCTCTATCATTCAGGATTACCAATAACTGTCGAATCTGATGAAAGATACGAAAGTGATAATCCATTCTCAACAGCTTGTAAAATCGTTCTAAGAAATGATAAATAAACGTCTTGAAACAATAGTGGTTACCTATCCTCAATTACCAAATCATCAGACCATTCCAGAAGTAGATGAAATACAACTAACCTTTAGACAACTATTGGATCCCGCTCCTGAGGCAAGTTTAGGACCAAGTTTTGTAGCTGATATAGCAAGAAGAGCTGGTTGGAATGGCGTTGTTGTTCAGCCACAAACTACAGATATAGTTGACGTTGTTGATGATATTTTACAGCATAATCCAACTATTGTTGGTTTCTCAGCGTTAAGTTTACATGTGCCCGGTGTAAGAGTATTATCAGAAGAAATTAAATCCAGAAATCCTAGTGTAACTACCGTAGTGGGGGGTTACCACGCTACATTTAGGCCTAGTGATTTTTGTGAGATGGAGAGCGTTGATTTTGTGTTTAGAGGAACTAATCTCGGTAGATTTCAAGACTTTCTGAAACAATACAGTCCACACGGCAATAAGAGAGATCCTCAAAAGAAGATAATTAATCCTAACTGGACAAAAAATGATCGTCTCGATTTGGATGCTATATCGTCGAGAATGCCTTATGACGGGAGAATATTCTCAGACAAGTGGCAATCTCAAAATTTTGGTGTTTATCCTCCCGGTTATTACGGTTCTATTAAAGAATCTGCTGGATGTCCGATGGAATGTGTATTCTGTGAAGTTCCAAGCTATTATGGTTCTAAGGTATTGGTCAAATCAGCAGATTCCGTGTTAGAAGAGATTAGACAATTATATGAAAACGGAGTTAAAACTATCTTCTTTGAAGGAGAAAACTTTTTTGGTCAATGGGCTGAAAGATTAGTTCGAGAACTGGGAGATTTAGATATAGGTATTCATTTTGCAGCAGAAACTATGGCAGCAGCTTTGACACCTCGTTTTGTTGAAAAACTTGCGAAAGGAAGATTTGTAAAAATAGCAGTAGGTGTTGAGTCTCCTGCTGGTGAAGATAGAGTTTATTTAAGGAAACCAGGAGCACAAAAACATCTCGATTTCTATGAACCTTTTAGATTATTAAGAGAACATGGAATTTTGGGTTGGGGTTTTAGGATGACAGGTTTACCAAATTATACTTTACAAGATTTAAAAAGAAATGAGGGCTTATCTGGAGAGCAACCGTATGACGAATTAAGATTAACCTGCTTTACTCCTATGCCTGGGACTCAAGTATGGGAAGTGTGGGCTCATGAGGAGAGAAGGCTTTCTCCTGATTGGGGATTATTCGATACTACAAGGTTAGTTTATGATCATCCTCACTTAACTGAGAAACAGATTTGGGAAAGTGTTATGAGAGAGTATTATAACTTCATAACCAGTCCTACATATCAGATTAGAAGAGATCAGCTCATAGAAAAAAGGTCTGAATTAGAGGAAGGATTTAGACGATATAACAAAGGTGTGATAGAAAGACTTGAATTTTTGGCAACAAAGTTAGGAGTGTGCTTATAGACACCATTAACGTAAAATGACTTTACTCGAAAACCTTAAATACTTCACGTCCTTTTTCTTGGTCTAGGGGGTGTGCTCATGCATCCTGAAAAGGAGATCATGAATTGGTGGCTTCACCGACAGGGATTTTTTACTATTAACAGTATTAAAGCAGGAAAAAATAGAACTGTTGATATTCTTGCCATCAAGCTGCAAGACAAAAAAGTAGAGCATATCCAGCATATAGAATTAAGTTGCAGTGTAAGTTCTAGTGTCTTAGCTTCTGAAGAATACTTGAACAAGTTTACGAGTCGTGCGGTTGTCAAGACCGTTAATGCCTGTATCAAAGAACACCTCGGAGAAGTCTATGAATATACCCGAGTTCTGGTTATTGGCGTCAATGAAGTGCCCCAAGAGCTTCCAGGCATTCAAATTCTTCGATTTGAGAATGTTCTTTACGATGTTTTTACTACCCTTGACAAACAGAATTATCAGAGCCCAGTGATCAGGACCTTACAGCTCTTGAAATATGTATTCCTTGGTAATGCAGAAAAACTTGCCCAGCTGATAAGCACTGACAAGGATGAGAAACTCCTTACGCAGAACAGCAGAGCACAACTTCTCAGCCTTCTTCTGACAAATGCAGAAATTCAACGAATAGTCAGCAAGCCTTCCTTTGAAGAGAAACTTTTACCTATCTTTCAGACCTCCCCACTTGGAAAACCAGAGACATTAGTCCGTTTTGTGCGTGATGTGCTTCCACAGAGATCGCAGAAGAAATTTATGAGTCTTATTACCGAAGATAAGGGAGAAGCAAGGAAAGGACAAAGCGAATCGCCAAAACAGAGAAACGAACGTAGGCTTCAGGAGTTCTATTAGCGAAGGTATCTTTTCCTTCATTGAGACAGAGCAAATATGGGCCACGTCCACTAGATTGTAACTACTTAAAAATGCTATCAAAGCAAACATTTATAAACCCCTGATTTTCTCTGATGAGATACTATGCCACGATTATCGGATCTCATTAATACTGGACAAAGACTTTCGATTATTGGTCCTTATGGAACTCAAGTTGCTGAACGAGTTGCTCGAGATGTTGTTGAAAGTCCCCAAATGGCAGCAGGAGTGCCAAATTTAGAATCTCTTGGAGCTGGTTGTTCTGCCTTACTTACCGAAAAAGGTCAAGCCTATTTGCAACAAATTGCACTAGATTATGTAGCTAGCGTTCCAAATGATCATCCTCTTGTTGTTGTTACTCCCTCATTTCGATTAGCCAAACAAGTTCTTGAAGCAGCTGCGTCAGTAAGGGGCGTTGATCCTAATTTACCTGCACTTGGTCTAGAGTTCTGTTTAGATTCTATAACTATTGCACAAGGTGCAATAACACATGCTCAACGATCACGAGAAAATACCTTACTTGCGATGAGTGTTGGACCGCCATTTGAATGTTATGAAGCAGAAAGAACCCCTCCAGATATTGACAATAAGTATCTTCCACAAGTATTTGCAGCCATTAGATTTGGACATCCATTAGATTATCTTATGTTTGAAACGGTCCCCTCCTTACATGCAGCAATTGGTGCTGCAGTAGCCTTTACCAGAGCACATAAAGTGTTGCATATCAGCGATTCAAAAGACCGTCTCACGACTTCAGGAACACGAAAGTATATGGAGAGTTTACTTAACAAGGTACGATACATGGGATCTGAAGCATTTGGTCGTTTGGTACCATCCTATGATCCTACGACCAGTACCTTCCAAGCAATTGAGCCTCAAAAAGAATATGTTATCTCACTTTGTTTGGATGAACAGGGCAGGCTTTATTGTGATCAGCATAATCTTTATGGTCCTCAGCGTTTAGAGTTGGCATTAAATGCTTTGCGGCATTTTATTGCAAGCAGAGGATTGTATCCTCCTGTCGGGATTTCTATCAATTGTAATAGCCCTGAAGTTACCGAACGTGCTCTTGAACAATTACAACGAGATGGGGGTTCCACTTTTGGAGGATTGGCCAGTCCAGATAGACCTCGCAATAGTGATTGGATTATAGGAATACATCCGAATGCATCCTCTGAAAATGATCCACGAAAGTATGAATCTATGACAACACAACAGGCCATTCCCGTTGAAGACTTTGCGAGTCGAGTTACCGGATTAGTAAATAGATTTGATCTTAAGATCATTGGTGGTTGTTGTGGAACAGATCATCATACCATGAAACGGTTATATTAGTTGTCGCTTCTGCAGTATATAGGTTATTTTTAAACTTTATAAATGAGACACCCCTTCACATAGTTTTTCAGTTTGTCAACTAATATTCAAATTGTGAGGTATTCTATCGTCAACAAAAGCGTATAATTCGGAAATCAGTTTACAATTCGGTAATTGGTTTACAGATTTTCTCTGTAAACTTCTTCTGGGGTTTTATACTCCAAAGCATGATGGATTCTCTCCTCATTATACCACTTTACAAATTCTTGTAAAGTCTCATCAGGATGCTTCTTCTTTCTTTTCTTGAATGTGTCAAACCATTTCTCCATCTTGCCATTTGTTTGTGGATGGTTCCTTCTTGAAGTCCAGAACTCTATTCCAAGCTTGTTAAGCTCTTGCTCAAATAAACTTGGTGTCAATTCACCCTTGTTATTAGGCGTACTGTTATAGAATTGCGTTCCTTTATCGCTTAATACTATAGCAGGACAAACTTCGTTTGTCAGTATGGCTTGGTAAAGCAAGAAAATAGTATTTTCTTCATAAGCATTGTTAAACTCTCCAGAAGCCATGATTTTCCTGCTTCTGTCGTCTATAAAAGATAAATACCATTTATCTTTGTACTGGCTCCAATCAGTATGCCACATATAGTTGATTAGAGGCCATTGATATCTCACGTATTTTCTTTGACCCCTTCTATTTTCACATGGCTCTGTCAAGCCTTGTTCATCCAATATCCTTTGGATAATATGCTGCGAGACCCCAAATCCAAACTTCTTGAGAACAAAATGTATTTTTTCACTCCCATAGTCCATAGATTTTCTGATCTCAACAACCTTCTTTACAAAAGAAGGATTAACACTCGTTTTTGGCTTCCCTACCTTCTTAGTAGAAGTAGCACTTCTACCGCTTCTGTATTGCTGTACTACCCACTTTCTTTTTTTTCATTCAATTTTTCCATTTAAATCACCAAAAGTGCAGAAATCTCGGCTTATTATTAAAGTGTAAACTAATAATCAAATTAAACATGATGAAACAAAAAGCAAAAGATATTTAAAGAACAAGGCACTTCTTTTGTTTTTTAAGATGACGCATCAATCCTTCGCAAACAGTGATATTATTTCTATTCAAGACTTTTCTCGTGATGATATCTTATATATCCTTGAAATTGCCAAACGGATGGAGCAAAAACCTCATCCAGAACTCCTTCACGGCAAAGTTCTTGCAACTCTTTTCTTTGAGCCTTCGACACGAACACGGTTGAGTTTTGAAACCGCTATGCTCCAGCTTGGCGGAAAGGTCATTGGATTTTCAGATCAAAAGAATACCTCAACATCGAAAGGAGAAAGTTTACCTGATACCATTCGTATTGTCACCGGTTACAGTGATGTCATTGCTATCCGACATCCTCTTGAGGGATCTGCCCGTATTGCTGCCGAGATGTCAATCAAGCCAGTTATTAACGCAGGTGATGGTGCCAATCAACATCCAACCCAGACATTCCTCGATCTCTATACGATTATGAAGTATAAAGGAAAATTAACTGATCTCCATATTGGATTTTTAGGAGATTTAAAATATGGAAGAACAGTCCATTCTCTTGTTTCTGCTCTTGCGCATTTCAAATGCAAGATGTATTTTATTGCGCCAGAATCCTTGCGCATGCCCCGCGTGCAGCTTGAAGAACTACGGGAGAAAGGGATTTCATTTGTCGAAGTGACGCAGCTTCATGACGTGAGCAAAGAACTTGACATTCTGTATGCAACGAGAATTCAACAGGAACGGTTTGCAGATCCTGTTGAGTATCAAAAGGTAAGAGGTATCTATAAACTTGATAAAAGCATGTTAACTCATGTTAAAAAAGATCTGAAAATCTTACATCCACTCCCGAGAGTAGACGAAATTAACCCAGAATTAGATTCGAGTGAAAATGCAGTTTACTTCGAACAAGCATATAATGGCGTTCCGATTCGTCAAGCACTTTTAGCATTAATCCTGAATGCGATAACATGAAAACCGAAAAAGCGATGCCTGAAGATAAGGAACAAGCAAGTAAAGAAGGCGATTTACGTCCGTACAGAGTTTATGCTATCGAATATGGCACGGTTATTGACCATATTCCCCACGGAAAGGCCCTGAAGGCGCTTGAAGTCCTCGGATTAACTACCAAAACAACTGAACATATTATGACGGTTGGTATGAATCTTGAAAGCAAAAAACATGGCCACAAGGATGTTGTTAAAATTGAAGGCAAGGAGTTAACGGACAAAGAAGTAAATAAATTAGCCATGCTTGCACCAACCGCAACGATTAATATCATTCGGAACCATAGTGTTTTTAAGAAAATGACGGTAGAGGTTCCTAAAGAGATTGTAGGAATTCTTCGATGTTCAAATCCTAATTGTATTACGAACCATCTTACTACACCAACGAAATTTGTGTCGATCAAGAAACATCCACTAACTATCAAATGTTGGTATTGTGAACGAGCGATGGTTGGTGATGAAATTCAGTTCTAAAAACTGCTAAGAAAATGGCCATGAACATAACACTCTGTGGGATACGACTGCAAAATCCTACTATCCTTGCTTCAGGAATTCTTGGCGTAACCAAAGAATCGATTGACCGTCTGGGTAAAAAAGGTGCTGGCGCAGTTACGCTTAAATCACTCTGCCATGAAGAGCGAAAAGGTAATCCCAATCCAACGATGTTTGCTTATCCCGGTGGATTTCTGAACGGTGTTGGTCTTCCCGGACAAGGTATTGAGAGTGCATGCACAGAATTTGAGCGTTTAGATGACCTTTCTATTCCTGTTATCGGAAGTATCTTTGGTTATACTCTGGAGCAGTTTGGCAGTGTTGCAAAAAAAATGTCTTCGTTGAAGCCAGCAATGATCGAAGTTGATATTTCTTGTCCTCATATGGATTACGGGCAGGTTTATGACGCAGATCCAGCTTTAGCAGCAAAGGTAACCAAAGAGGTTAAACGAAATGTTGGAAAGATCCCTGTAAGCATTAAACTCAGTCCTAAAATCTATGATATCAAAGCAATGGCAAAGGCAGTTGAAGAGGCTGGCGCAGATGCTATTACTGCCATTAATGCCTATCCTGGTATGGTTATTGACCTTGAAACCTGCCGACCACTATTAGCGAGCAAAATAGGTGGCATTTCAGGCCCTGCATTAAAGCCAATAGCAGTGAAATGCGTGTATGAAATCTATGAAACGGTTAAGATTCCGATCATTGGAACTGGTGGAGTAACCTCGGGTAAAGATGCCATTGAAATGATTATGGCTGGTGCTACTGCTGTTGGCATTGGTACGGCAGTTTACTATCATGGTGATGAGGTCTTCCTCAAGATTTGTGAAGAGATGGAATCGTGGATGAAAGAGCATAAGATATCCTCGCTTGATGCAATCAGAGGATGCGCACACCAACAACAGAAAAAGTAAAACAACAAGAAGAAATAGCAAAAAGGATACAAAAGACACAATAAGGAGTATAAGGAGTATAAGGTGTTGTTATGGAAACGAATTGTTCGTGTAAAACAGATGTTCCTCGGGTCATGACCATCCATCGTATTTTGGAGGAGGGAAAAGGACAGTGTAGTTTTTTCTTTAAGAGTTTTCTTAATGGATCTAACAAACCTCCCCAACCAGGGCAGTTTGTCATGGTCTGGCTTCCGGGTGTTGATGAAAAACCTATGGCTATTTCTTACTCTACTGATAATGAATTTGCGTTTACCGCTCAAAGTGTTGGGCCTTTCACCCAAGCATTAACTCGATTAAAGAGAGGAGACCGTTTGGGAATACGAGGACCATACGGGAAAGGCTTTACGATAAAAAATCCTGCTTGTGTTGTTGCTGGTGGTGTTGGCATTGCATCAGTTGCTACCTTAATAGACCAACTACAAGATCCGCTTATTATCTATGGAACACGATCAAAAGCACAACTTATCTATCTTCAGCGCTACAAGAAGCAAGAAATGTTAATTACTACTGATGATGGCAGCCACGGAAAAAAAGGCTTTACGACCGATGTTCTTGTAGAAGTTCTTTCATCAAATAAAACAATCAAAATGATCTACACCTGCGGGCCAGAGATTATGATGAAAAAGGTTGTTGCCCTGTGTATGCAATACATGATTCCCTGCGAAGCATCACTTGAGCGTTATATGTCCTGCGGGTTTGGTGTTTGCGGCAAGTGTATGGTTAATGATAAAATCACCTGTATTGACGGGCCAGTGTTTTCAGGAAAAGTTTTGTCAACACTTTCAGAATTTGGAGCAACTGCCAGACTCAAAAGTGGAAGAAAAGTAAGTTTAGCAGAACATCATAAAGTTTAAGTTACCACGTTTTCCTTACTGTTTTCAAGGCTTCTTCAACATCATTCTCCTCGATATTGAGCGTCACATTCTGTTCCCGTAACAAATCAATAAATTCGCTTAAGGTTACCCCGGCCAATCTTGCTCCTAACCCTAAACTTACTTTTTTTTGGCGGAATAGCTCAATCGCCTTATATTTTTTTCCTTCCTGTACAAGCTCACGAAGAACGGTTGATTTTTTTTCTTTTAAAACCCGAGAGAAGAAGGTAAGATCTTCAGTGTCCATTCTTACGGATATTGTTTCCATTTTAGATTACCTCCTGTTTAAAATGATCGTAAATTCTCTGACTGTATCTTCCAATTTCAACTAAATTTTGCAGTTTTCGCAATGCTTGCTCTTTTGTTATAACTTTTTTTTCATACTGCCTAACAACAATTGCGAGTGCACAAATAAAGGGAATCTGTTTAAGTTTGCACACCTTCATAAGTTCGCCGTCATCAGTCAAAATTGCACCATGTTTTCTTTTATCAAATAAAGCATAGGTTGCAGCCTCTCCAGCGTCAAGCCGGAATTGGTCGATTACAGCTTCCCATCTTTTAGGGTTTGTTTTTTGAACGGAAATTTTTTTATTTTGAATCTCCTTTGCGATGAGCATTGTATCAAATGTCTTTTTTGCAAATATTTCAGCTTGAACTACTTCAGGAATTACGATTCTTGGTGCATTCTCCACAAACGTTTGTAGTGAGTTTATTTTGGCTAAGAGTATTAATGTTGAAGCATTTGAGACAAACATATTACTATTGTAAACATTTGTAATATATAAAGGTATTGACAAAACAAACAAAAAGTATTTATCTAGCAACCTTTTTTTGAGAGGTATGTCTCCATTAATACTTCTGAAAAAGGGTAAGATCTTGAAAGAAAGCAAGCTTTTTCTCGTTGATGTCCTTGTAGGTGGCGGGAAAATTGTGAAGATAAATGCGGAGATTAATCCTGCCAAGCAGAATATACCTATCATTGATTGCCAAAATCGTATTATTCTTCCTGGGCTTATTGATCCTCACGTTCATTTTCGAGAACCAGGATTAACGTACAAAGAAGATTTTTTCTCAGGCAGTTGCGCTGCGGCCAAAGGCGGTTTTACTGGCTTTTTTGATATGCCTAACACCATTCCACCGACAACGACCATTAAAGCCCTCGAAGAGAAAAAGAAACTTGCAGCAAAAAGTGTGGTACATTATGGATTTCATTTTGGAGCTGTTTCCAATAATCAGGAAGAACTGAGGAAGGCGTTACAACGATACGATATTTGCTCAATAAAGCTGTATATGGGACAAACAACCGGTGGGTTACTTGTTCAGGATGAAGATGTTCTCAAGGAGATTTTTAGTATGGTTGCCAAAGCAAAGAAAGTACTTTGTGTGCATGCAGAAGGAAAAGATGTCCAGAAAGCAATACTTCTTGCTCGTAACTATGGAACAACCTTGTACATCTGCCACGTGAGTAGTAAAGAAGAAATTGCTATGATTCGTCATGCAAAAAAACATCGTGACAAAAAAGCCCCTCTTTATGCAGAAGCTACTCCGCATCACCTGTTCTTGATGGACAATGATCAAGATCGTTTGCATGGATTTGCGGTGATGAAACCCTCCTTAAAGACCCGAGCAGATCAAAAAGCGCTCTGGCATGCTGTCAGTGATGGAACGATTGATACTCTTGGAACAGATCATGCCCCTCACACACGAGGAGAGAAGAAAAGTATAAATCCTCCGTTTGGAGTTCCTGGTGTTGAAACGGCTCTTCCGCTCATGCTTGATGCAGTGGGTAAAGGAAAAATAAGCCTTCACCGAATTCAGGAGATGATGGTCATAAAACCGGCCTACATCTTTGGCTTACGCACTAAGGGATATGTCAAAGAAGGCTATGACGCTGATCTTACTGTTGTTGATCTTCAGGTAAAACAACAGGTTACTGGAAAGACTTTTTTGAGCAAATGTACCTGGACGCCGTTTGAAGGGCTTGTCCTTCAGGGATGGCCAGTGATAACCGTTGTTAATGGAAAACTTATTTATGCAAATGGAAAGATAACAACAACAAAAGCCACACCCTTCTTTCAGAACCGTTCGTAAAACCCTAAAGGAATCACGCAGCAACAATTAACGTACTTGTTAGTGCTACGCCGTTTAAGCGACGCATTCTCTCAATCATAAACGAGGCCAATTGCTCTTGTGATTCTACATTCACTTTGGCAATCATATCCCATTCACCGAAGAGGACATGAGATTCTTCCACTTCAGGAAAATTCTCTAACTCCTCTTTCAAGGTTTTTTCCTCAGCTCGTTTTAATTTTATCAACACATAGGCTAACATAGCTATCCCTCCTTGTTGATCTACGGTAAGTATAAAGAGAGACGTACATAAAAACATTTCGGTCTTAGGTGGCCATAGTTTCCAAAAACCGACATTACCAGAAGGCATTACCAGAGAACGAAACACATATATAGTCTACGATTTTTTTTACCTGTATGTTTTATCACAACATCGATCCCGTATTGGTTAACCTTGGTCCTCTACAAATTCGCTATTATGGATTAGTCTATGTTTTTGGCATTCTTGTTGCCTATGTTATGCTTCGTTCTTTGTCAAAAAAGCAAGAGATCAAGAACATAACTGAAGAAAATCTGCTAGATTTCATGATTTATCTTACCCTTGCCGTTATCGTTGGAGGACGTCTCGGATTTTTTTTGTTCTACAATCTTGGTTCATTTCTGGAGAATCCACTAGAACTCTTCTATCTCTGGCATGGAGGGATGTCTTTTCATGGAGCATTGATAGGTGTTGCTATTGCAGGATACCTCTTTTGTCGTAAATACAAGGTAGATTTTTACGAGCTTGCAGATATTCTCGTTATTCCCGCTGCTTTGGCATTGGCATTTGGAAGGATTGCCAACTTTATCAATGCTGAGCTGATTGGTACGGTAACAACCGTACCGTGGTGTGTGCAATATCAAGGCGTTGAAGGATGTCGTCATCCCTCGCAACTGTATGAATCTCTCAAAAACCTTTTTATATTTGGCATTCTTTTCTGGACATGGAAATCAAAGAACCTTCCTAAGGGTTTACGTTTCTGGCTGTTCATCTGGCTTTATGGCGTTTTGCGCTTTATCACGAACTTTTGGAGAGACGATCCAAGAATTCTATTTGGTATAAGTACCGGACAATACTTCTCGCTGGTCATGGCCATTGTTGCGACTGTTTTTATTTACAAAATCTCTACTCGCTCGCAGAGATAAGGGAATTGTAACAACTCGTTAGACAAACCGAACAAAACTCAGAAATCCTGAATGACCGATGCCAATACTCTTTGGTCGAACTTTTCTCCCCTCAACATCCCATTCTCGCTGGATAATCTCAACGGTCTTGAGATGAATTAATCTGTCGTACGTATGTACGGCATTGACAAAGTCTTGAACTTGGGGGATTGTTGGACTATAAGAAACAAGAAAGCCACCGATGGTTAAGGCTTGATGAATGTGCGGCAATACCTTCCATGGTTCCGGAAGATCAAGAGAAACAACATCAAATGCAGTATCCTTTTCATATATGCTATCATAGATGTTTTGCTTTCTCACGGTTATGTTTTTTAGGCCAAGTGTTGTTATGTTTTGTTCTACAATCTTGATAAAATCATCTCGGATGTCATAGGTTACCACTTCCTTCACCAGATGGGCGAAGAAACAAGCCAATGCGCCACTGCCAGCACCAGCGTCAAGAACACGAGTTTCAGCACCCATTCCGGTTGTTGTTATAATAGCACCAACATCTTTTAGAGGAATGATCTGTGCATCTCGTTTGATCTTCGCGTACAGATCAATAAATTGGGGCGTAAGCACCACGAACTCTTTTCCCGTGTTGGATGTAACGATTGAACCATCCTTTTGTTGAAGATCTTTTGCTTTAATGACGCCAAACTGGGTGTGGTAATCTTGAGCACTATCTTTCACATAAAATACCTTTTTCTTGGTGTAGAGGAGTTTTTTAGTTGCCATATGATAGATTATAGTAAATAGTAAAGTAAACTAACGCTGACTTTTAACTGTATGGTAAGCCGCAAGCATTTCATAAAACTGTAGATGTGATCGAATCCCTGCTTGGAGACCATATTTAAGGAGAATGTTCTCATTGGTTCCATGATAATTGCTTCCAGGTTCTGCAAGGCCACTGACAATAACAGGACATTTCATGTGATGTTGGAATGCATAAGCCTGAGGAATACTGCCACCACCACCAACATAGTGGAAATCATCTACTCCAAAACCAGACTTCAGAGCCTCTTCCATCAGATGGATAATTGGATGTCCTTGTTGTTCACTAAACGCAGGGAGTGCATGAGCAAGATTCATCGCAACAGTTAAACTCCCCTCAGGAATTCTGTATTCTCTAGCTGCACCTCGAATGGCTTGCTCTACTAACTTTCCTAGATACCGTGGGTCTTGGCCTGGAGCTATTCTGATAGTAAACTTTAGTGACTGCTCAGGAGGAATCATTGAGCCATCCATCCCTGGACGCAAACGATGGGCTTCCAAGGTTGGCTCAAACCATAACCGTTCCCATACTGGTTCATCACTTGGCTGCAACCAGCGTGCTCCCTTACTTTTTTGATATGCTGTTTGATCGAAAGGAAGGGCTTCAAACCCTGCACGCATTTCAGGGGTAAGCGTTGTTCTTCCTTCATAAAACCTCGGTATGAGCACGCGCCCGTCAGGACCTTTTAATCTACCCCAGACGGCCATAACATAATCTATTGGATTCGGAAGAACATTTCCTGAATCAATACCAGAATGTTGGATAGCATTGGCTGTTGTGACCGTATACTCTCCAGCAATTGCTCCACGTAATGAGGTGGTTATCATAGGGATGCCAGGTACATGGGTTATGGAATCAAAAAGCGTAACCACAGTAGGCAGGATATTATGAGCGTTATCTTGAATATACGCTTCCAGGCCGCCTTCATCCCCACATTCTTCAGTCCCCTCGACAATAAAGAAAATATTTGCCGGCAGATCACCATTATAGGCGTCAAGTGCCCAAAGATGTGCCATCAATGGGCCTTTGTCATCCACACTACCCCGTGCATAAATTCTGGTATCAGTAACTTTTCTTCCTCCATGGAGGGTTACTTTTTCTGTTCTTGCCAACGGCTCAAACGGATCAGTGATCCATTTTTCTCCAGGATCATCACGCGAGGCAGGCTGCACATCAAAGTGGCAGTAATGCAAAACCGTTGGCTTGGAAGAATCATAAGAGTTTAGTCTGGCAACCACAAAGGGATGTGGCGTGTTATCAACAAGTTCAGCGTGAAACCCCCGCTTCCTTAACAGTTTTGCCACATATTCTCCACCTTCAACCACACGGTCATGCAGACCATACTCAGGATTACTAATGGTCTTTATCCGCAAGAAAGGAAAGAATTCTCCTTCTATCTTTGTGTTAAGTCCGTGCATTGCACGTTCTATACGTCGGTCAGTAGTAGTCATTAAGGGCTTCCCTCGGGTCGCATGAATGGAAAAGCAATTACCTCTCGAATGGAATCAGAGCCTGTTAAGAACATTACTAATCTGTCGATGCCTATGCCAAGACCAGCAGTTGGTGGCATTCCATATTCTATTGCGCGACAAAAGGGTTCATCGACACGATTTGGTACTGTTTGATCTCCGCTGCGGAACTGTCTGACTTGGGCTTCTAACAATTCACGTTGAAGCAGAGGATCATTTAATTCAGAGTAGGCATTTCCAATTTCAACACCATAGACAAATGGTTCGAATCGTTCAATAAGACGTGGATCCTGACGATGGCCTTTGCACAGGGGTGTACTTTCACGCGGATGGTCGATAACATGGGTTGGTTGAATAATGGTGTCTTCCACATACGCCTCAAAAAGTAGTTGTACCATGTCACCCCAGCTCTTGGTATCCTGATCATCAAGTTGGAGATACGGTTTTCCAGATTTATAGGGTTTTCTTGCTCGTTGACGAAGTTCTTCTGCATCCATCTTTTCAACATCCAATCCAGTCCTTTCAGCAATAAGATCAGTGAACCGTTCTCTTTTCCAAGGAGGCGTAAAATCAAGGGTTTGCTTTCCAAGTGGATGGTGAGGCATAGCATAACGAACCGTAGGAGAACCATTAACACGGTCAAAAATTTCTGCCCACATGTTTTCGGTTAATTTCATGAGGTCGTCGTAATCCCAAAAAGCTTTATAGCATTCCATCATGGTAAATTCAGGATTATGGGTTCGATCAACGCCTTCATTTCTGAAATTTTTACAAATGGTGTAGACTCCGTTAAACAAGCCACCGACCACGAGTTGTTTGAGATATAGTTCTGGAGAAATACTGAGAAACAACTCCATCCCGCGATATGCGTTGATCGTTGTCACAAACGGTCGTGCAGCTGCACCGCCATACACGGGTTGTAAGGTAGGTATTTCAACCTCAGTATAGCCATGGCGTTCAAGAATTTCACGCATAGAACTTATTGCCTTGGCGCGTTTCAAAAGAATGTCACGTGCTCCTGGGTGCATAATCAAACGAAGCGCAGGCTGTCGATACATGAGCTCTGGGTCTACAAGGCCTCCTTTTCTTTCTCCAGCAGCGGTTGTGTACTCTGGTGTAGGAAGTGGTCGTAATGATTTGGTTAAAAGCGTTACTTGGTCAGCATCGACGGTGAGTTCTCCAGTTCTTGTTCTCATAACCTTGCCTTCAATGCCAACAATATCGCCTCTGTCAATCTGTTGTCTGATTCTTGTGTAGTCGTCATTACCAACCCTATCACTACGAACAGAAATCTGTAATTTCCCCCCCTGGTCATACATATCCATGAAGGTTTGGCGACCCTTGCGACGGATCACCATCACTCGTCCAGCGACAAGTACCCGGTCATCAAGAGAAATTCTGGGATTAACTCTTTCGTCATATGCAGCTCGAACATCAGCGGTTGTATGTGTCAAAGCAAAACGATAAGGATACGGATTTGTTCCGCTAGCACGTATTTGTTGGATAAGGGCTCTTCGATGGGCCATAATCTCTTCTTCACTTTGTCCCGGCATAGTGTCCAGAAACCAAAGAGGGTATTTAATAATTTTGTTTTTGATTGTCAAAATATTTATAAATAACCCGCAATTTCCGATAGCATGGTTCGTCAAAAGGTCCTTGTTTTAGGTGCTGGGCAGGTGGCCGGACCTGCAATTGAACAATTAGCGCATTCTTATGACCTTCTGGTTGTTGACTCTAATCCAGAAGCTACTGGACGTATTGCAGAAAGAATAAGGGGAATTGAAGGACACGCATTAGAAACGCGGGTTAGCGATGCCGGTGATCTGTGGTCTATTCTATCTGATGGTCAAAAAGCAGATCTTGTTATTAGTCTCCTACCCCCTCCAATGCACCCCGATATTGCAGAGGTTTGCATTGATAAAGGAATCCATCTCATTACACCTTCGTATGCAGGAGAGCGGATGCGTCAATTGTCAGAAGCTGCAGAACGTGCAGGAGTTTTACTTCTCAATGAGGTTGGTCTTGATCCAGGCATTGACCATATGAGTGCCATGAGAATGATTGCTGACGTCCATCAACGAGGCGGAAGAGTCCTTTCTTTTGAGTCCTACTGTGGAGGGCTTCCTTCAGATCCTACAAATAATCCTTTGAGTTATCAGTTGAGCTGGAGTCCTCGGGGAATGCTTACGGCAACAAAAAACCCAGCAAGATTTATGCGTTCTGGTACCATCGTAGAGCTTCCAGAAGGTAGATTATACACTGAAACCTTTACCGTAACGCTTCCTGATGGAAGGACATTTGAAGCCTATTATAATCGCGATTCATTACCATACGTTGATACGTATGGTCTTACTGGGGAAGTAGAAACTTTTTTCCGTGGAACGCTTCGTTACGCTGGCTGGAGCGAAACGGTACAGGCACTTACGAAACTTGGATGTTTTGATGGTACTGCCAAAAAGACAGAGGAAAGCGTGAAAACCTATCGAGATATTTTCTCTGAAAAGTATAGGCACGCTAGACACGGGGGCCGAAATGGATCGTTTACACCAGCAACAGCTGCAGCATATCTCGGTATTGATGCTTCCTCTCTGGTCATGCAACGTCTGGAGTGGCTTGGTATCTTCTCAGATGAACAACTCAGCGCAGATGCTCATGTTCCTTTTGATGCACTCGTGAGTTTGGTGAACCAAAAGTTACAATATGCCCCGGGCCAAACAGATTTGGTTGTCATGCATCATACCCTTCTTGCATCATACGGTTCTCAGAGAGAGCAGGTAAACTCCTCTTTTATCAAAGAAGGTATCCCTCATGGAGATACTGCAATGGCAATTACCGTAGGATTACCTGTTGCTTATGCAGCAGAACTTGTACTTCAAGGTAACCTTCGAGGCTTGTCTGGAGTCCATATCCCAACATTGCCGGAGATTTACCATCCTCTTTTAGAAAAGCTCGGAAGAGGCGTTGTTCATTTCCAGGAGACAAGGGAACAAGGAGTATAATGGTTAAAAATAAATGGGGGATGGGAGCATGGTACGAGAAATTACCGATGGTGTTGTTCGACTAGGTGTTGTAAAATCAATGAAAGCTGGTGACTCTCGTGTTGCCGTTTCACCACCGAATGTTCCTCTTCTAAAAAATGCACCGTGGGATAATGGCAGAGATCGTGTTGATCTTGAAGTAATGGTCGAAAAAGATGCGGGAGAAAAATCAGGATACGCCGATAAGGATTATGAAGCTGTTGGTGCACGAATCGTTGACTTAGACGAGGTTATGGAAACAGGTCATATACTTCTTGATGTCAAACAACGACCAGTAGAGGGCGTTCTTCCTGATGGAGTCAATTTCTTTTATGCTCATGTTGAAAAAGGGCAAGGACCAGAGCAGTTGCGCGCATTACTCGGACGAGGAGGAGTTACGGCATATTCACCAGAAACCATCTGGGTTCTGGATGGAAGAACCGGTGAACAACGTCGTGGAGTTAACCTTGGGTATTATGCTGGCGTTGGCGGTGTACATCTTCTCTTAGAAGGTGTTAATCTTTCTCACCGAGCACAAGGGTATGCGAATAGTCATCCCTTTCATTTTTTTCCTGAGGTTCACGGAGCAAATTACGATCAGATTTCTCATGCGTATGGAAAAATTGGTGACCAAGAAAGAGGATTACGTTTTGCAATTATTGGAGGATCAAACGGATTGGTTTCAAGTGGAGCGAGTCGTGAGTTCAGGATTGCAGGTTTGTCTTTTGATCTTCTTTACAAAGATATCACTCGAGATGAAGTGAAAATGGTTGATGTAGCACCTCAATATGATGGAATTATCAATGCGAGCGTTTGGAATCCTGGTGATCCAAGAATTGTTACCAGAAATGTCTTAGCAGCAATGAAAGAGGGTGCAGTATTTATCGATGATACTTGTGATCAAGATAGATCCAGTACACCAGATGGTGAAGGAGATCCGGTTATTGGTGGTGTTCGTTATTCCTTTGAAACAAAGTGGGGAGACCCCAATGCATTTTATTGGGTTGGTCCAGATGGACATACTTTTGAAGCCTCTTCTCCTCGTGAACAAAGCAACGGGGCTCGTGTTCTCTACAATACTATAGGTATGATTCCCGGAGGAACAACAACCGCAAAAGCAGCCTCTGATGCATATTTTAGAATGATCTTTCCCTATCTTGTGAATATCATACGAGCTGTGTCGCAGGGAACAACGCTTCCTGAAAACGGCATGGTTGTTCGTGACGGAAGGATTTTCCATCCAATGCTTCGAGAACAGGTTGGGATGAGAAACGATTTAGCTGAGTTCAGACCGCATTTGTAAACTCCATAAACTCCATTTAGGCTTGCTGCATGAAAGAAACCTACTTGGCTTTAGCCAAGAGATGAATTTCATTGTATAAGCAGCAAGCAAAAGTTTTTGTTCTAGCGTTTTTACTTCTTAATCGACTAAGAAAAAAGCAATTAAGCGAACCAAAAT